>NZ_JAXQNM010000042.1:0-276199 GCF_034427935.1 Chelativorans sp. M5D2P16
CACTGTTACTCTTTGTCTTTCAAGCGTTTCCGGATCTTGTCTTCGGTCTCGCCAAGGCCATGCTTCGTGCGCTCGTCGAGCCCACCAGCAGTACCCCCTTCTTTCATCGGCTTATCGCCGCCGGCCTTGCGGATTTTCTCTTTCTCTTGATCGGAATGCGGTTGGTTCTTCATGTCTTTGTTCATGGGACTCTCCATCGTCTGCGGAATCAACATGCCCGCGGTCTGAATGTTCCCCGGTTTAAGCGACAGATCCTCTGAAGTGACGGTTGTCTTGCAGGCCAAGGCGGACACATTTCTGCGCAACATCAAGAGCGCCGAGCAGACGTTCGTCGGCAGTTTCGACCGGATCGAGAACGAGGCCGATCAGGCCGGGAGTACCCTTGCGACGGTCAGAACTCGGGGGCACAAAGTTTCACTGCGGCGGCCGCACAGGCTCCACGAGCAGCGGCGGCTATCGGCGGTGTGCGCTCCGGATCCTTCCGATTGGCCCCTGACTTCGTGAATGTCCGATGCGTGGATAAATTCGGCGTGAACCTTAGGGAGACCGGGCGGCTCGCGGTCTATTTGTCCACGCCCCTCCAAATGCCCTCACACTGTGTTCCGGAAAAACAGATCTGGAGATGGTGATGAGCACGTTTCATATGGTCTTCTTCTCCGCATTGGGCATTACCGTCGCGAGCGCCGTAGCTGCGGGGGTGCTGGTGGCGCTTGACGACACGCCCCAGCGTGACACGCGGAAGATAATGGTCGAGAGACTGATACAGATTGCCCTCTTGGGCGCCGGTGCGATCATTGCGCTTCTCGGGAGGTTTCAGGATCTCTGAGGCACCCAAGATCGGCGGCGAGATAATCCGGAGCAATCTTTCAGCAAGCTTGTTTTGTGACAGACCTCCTGACCGAAAGGTGAGGAGGTTCGCGGCGGTCGATTTTTTGTCTGTGGACGGGGAATCGACCGCTGCTCTCAGCACTATGCCGGCTGGTCTCGCCACAAGCTTCATCTTGCTCAAATCTGTCCACACCGCCTAGCTATTCGTCCTTTTCATCGACGCGACTGGAAAGCCACTGATAAACGCCCAGCGCAACCAGTGCCAGCATCGCCGAGGCGAACAGGACCGCCGGGTAGATGACTGCTGGAATCTGATCGCGGCTGACCTTGGAGACCATCACCAAAGCTTGCAGACTTGCGGCAATAACGATGATTGTGATGAATTTGGTGATCGAGTGCCGCGATTCCCGAGCAGAGCGTAGTTGCCGTTTTCGGAAGAGCTCTTCCTCAGCGATGAAGGTTCCCGCCTCGACGACGGCGAAGCCGATGATCATCAGCCCAACGCCATCCAGCATCCGGCGGACGCGATCAAAGCCTAGGATTTCAGTCGCTATGATGCCGCTGATGACCTCCCATATGGCATAACCCACCAGAAGGAAAGCGGATATTAGCAACGTCGCGGTGGCAACCGAGTAATAGGTGAAGGCCGCCATCTCGTAAATTTTCCGCATAGGAGGCATCCAAGTCCGTGACGGACACATCGAAAATTTTCGTAGGACCAGCCACGGTCACCAGCCGACGCCAGGCCTCTCCGGACTCTCGTCCGGCAAAGAAACATTTTTGCCGAGGGCGGTGTTCCGAACTCAACCTACTGCATCGAATTGCGGCGTGGCGGTTACGGTGGTTGGCCAGTGAGTCAAACGCTGTCTTCCCGGCTTATGAGAACGGATGGGCTCCGAGCCTGCTTACTGAACTGGCGCGAAAATCTGTGGAGGCAACCTAGCCAGTCAGCCGTTACGGGCCCCTATAAGGGGAGGTGCACATGCGCAATCGAACTGCGGCCTTATTGGCGCTGATAGGCCTTGCTGTCCTCGCAGCTGGCATCGTCCTTCTAGGAAGGGAGAACCTGCGCGCCACTGATGGGGAGGAAGAAAGCCCTCCTAGCGTTGCAGCCCCGGAGAATGGCCAAGATTAGTAATTGAAATAGCCCGACACGCGCCTATGGCGCACTGATCAGCGCTTCTTCCGCCCTCTAGTCGGCGCCGGACTCTCCACCGCTTCGCGTGCCAAGCGCTGCTTTCGGAGTCTGGCAGACTTGGCGTCTCGATCGGCAACCTCATTCCTGATTATTTCATGTGCCGCAGATTTGGTGTTCGCCCATCCGTCCTTCGGTGGTGCCTCGCGTGTTGGGAATACCCTGTCTTTGATCAACGGAGCGCTCATGTTCAGCCCTTCTGTCTAGATAGAACACGTCAATGCCTCTATGGCGGTCCGGGTTCCCTTCCGGCTCCCTCATCCCGTCAGATCACCTACGCACCCAGCGGATTTCCGCCTGGCGCCCTACCTTGGTCTTCATCCGCTCCTCCGGCGGTGAGGTTCACACGCTGACCGGTACGTCTGGCTCCACACCCGGCCCGGCCCCAGAAGGAAATCACGCCGCGCTGGGAACAGGCCGCGTTTGCCGCGGTTCCAACACCGACACCATACTCCAGCAGACCAAGTGCGCGCATGAACCCGTTAGCATGCATCCTGATCGGCATCGCGCTGCTAATCCTGATGATCAGCATAACTGCCGCCATGATGGCACTTTGAAGAGCTACTGCCCAACGCCGCCTCTTCCTGCCAGCCGGTCGCCGCTTTTTCACATGCGTGACAAAAGTGGCGTCGAGGGGAAATCCTTCGACGCCCAGGCTCCGAATGTGATATGGTTTGCTGATCGCTGGGCAATTATCCGACAACCAGCGACTGAGAGTTTGTTCGGTCCACTAGAAGATTGAGTGCTCCCGTCCAGTTTGAGGAGAGCACCATGCCTTTTTCTTCCGATATCAAGTCCCCGCAAGGCGACCCGCAGGACGTTCAACCACGCCTCGAAGCGACCCATGAACGAGCGCAGAAATCCAAAGAGGTTCACGATTCGGAGCGAGACCTAGCCATTTGGTCGGTCTCGCTGGTGGGCCTTATTGTCGTCTCGATCTTTGCTGTGATCGCGACAATCATTTTTTGATAAATGGCCAAGCCCACCGCCCCCGCGAGCGTGGACGGTAGGGTAACACGCTGCCTGAGCGGTGGTACTCATTACCATGCCGCCACGATCAGGCTGCGGCATGTTGGTTAATGCAGGCTTAAGCGGGAACAAATCGGCGCGCGGGCAGTTCGTCGAGGAGCAACGCCAGTTGCTATTCCTCCCTTGCGTCAACCGGCCCAGGCATCCCCCACCTGGGCCGGCATCTCAAGCTATGAGGGCCACTCCATCGCCGGCAGTTCGGCAATGAAGCCGTCCACGGTCGGCGCGCGCGCTCGCCGGCCGTCACTTTGTCCAGTTCGGCAAGAGCATAAGTCCAGATCTCGGAGCGCCAATTGAAAAGCGTGGTCGCCTCGGCCGCGAAACGCGGATTCGGATCGTCTCTATAGGTCACTGCCGTTTGAATGCTGTCGTACTGCCGCTCCTGCGCCTTCGCGTCGAGATGCGCTTGAACGGCGCGGCGGAAGTCATCGACTGTCGGTCCGGTCGGCACGGTCGAGGGACCAACAGCGATGTCCACGAGTTCAGGAATTCCAGACTCGTCAGAGGCAACGACGTGCACCACGCGCGGCTCGTCGTCCGCGTCGGACGGCAGAACCTCCGTGACCCTGTAGAGCTTCCCGAGGTCGCCGTTGTCGATCAGCAGTTCGTGAGTATAGTTCATCATCAGTTGGCCATCCTCGTTCGAAGTCCCATTACGCCATACGGCGTTGCATCCGGTCGTTCACGAATCCGTATCCGCTCTGTGCTGGTGTGTGCGTCCAGCTTGTTCCTGCACCTATGGCCCCGACAGTAGCAATGACGGCGACACTTCCGCCTCCGCCTATGGCGACCTGCACCCCGCCAAGATTCTTATTGTTTATAATCATCAGCCCGGAGAAGTTGGCCCACACGAATGCCTGGCCCCCACCGAGAACGGTCTCGACCTCACCCGTACTGAGGGTGACGCTCTGAGAGCCCCAGGGAATAGGGCGCGACAGTATGGGAAAGGTCGACGTGAGACCCGGCACTTGAAGAGCACCGGTCATCGTGTCGCCGGCCTTGTTGACGGCACCGATCGTGCCTCGCATCGCTGCCGCGTCCGTACCGGCCAGAAACGTTCTCGCGAACGCCGTCAAGGCCCTCAGGTCCATTACGCCTTCGCCGGTAAAGAACGGCAGCTTGTCGGCCGCTCCGGTCAACCCCATACGCATTGTCATGACTGGGCTCTCCCCCGGGGCCCTAGAGGCCCAGTTCCTGGCGAACCGCGGCGCGCGCATCCCCACCGTCGAGCCAGGGCTCGATGACACCGGAATTTTTCTGCAGCCATTTCGCGGCCGCTGCCTGCGGCTTCATACCCTCATCGAGGATCATACCCATCATCTCGTTCTCCATATCCAGGGTGAAGCGGAGATTGGAGACGAATTTCGCGGCGTTCGGACACTCTTCGGCGTAGCCCGTGCGGATGTTCGTCAGCACTTCGGCGCCGCCGTAGTTGGGGCCGAAGTAGTCGTCTCCGCCAGCCAGATAGGCGATGTCATAGCGCGTGTTCATGGGATGCGGTTCCCGACCCAGAAAGACGATCCATTTTTCGTTGCGGATTGCGCGGTCCACCTCCGCCAGCATGCCCTGCTCGGAAGATTCGATGAGTTCCCACCCCGATAGCCCGAATGCGTCCTTCTCGATCATCTCGAGGATCATCCGGTTGCTGTTGTTGCCGGGCTCGATGCCGTAGATCTTGCGGCCGAACTTCTCCGCGTGTTCGTCCAGAACGCCGAAGCTCTCTACACCCGCCTCTGGCAAAGCGCGCTCTCAGCTCCGCCATGGCCGCCGCCGCTCCGTCAATCTCAAGCAAGGCGTAGATCTCTGACAAGGCCCAAATACCCTTCTCGTGATCGCTCGGGCGGCTCGCCCCGTCGATGATGGCAATGCCCACCGTATCCACCGAGAGGCGTTTGTGCTCCTTGTACAGCCAATTCGGAACCACAAGTGCCGCCGCCATCATCTTGAGCTTCAGTTCTTCGAGCCTGTGGGTGTCGCCATAGGAAGCGAGAGAACGCTTCAGGTCGATCACCAGCGCCGTGCGCTTCCTGCGATTGATGACGATCAGGTCAGGGGTGTAGCATTTGCGGGTGCGCGCATCCGCATCGAAGGACAAGCCCTCAAGGGCCTTCCAATCGTTTGCTTTCAGTGCTTCCAGTGCTGCGGAGACAATCGGCAGTCGCAGCTCCTGGGGCAGAACCAGGATGCCCGGTTGGGATTGCGCGATGGCGATGAACCCTTGTTCGAGCAATTTGCCTTCATGGAAGGCGACCGAGCGGATCCGCGATGCCAGTCCGACAAAGCGGCCGAGGATCTCGTCATGGCGGGTTCGCTGTCGGCAATCGTGGTGTCCGTCTTGTCTACGAGTGCATCGAAATCGGCGGAAAGCGCTGCCGGAGCGATGCGAGCCGGACGGTCAAAGGCGACCACAGGAGCGGCGAGAGGATTCAGAAGGAGGGAATGCCCGCTTTCAGCTTCGCTTGCCTGAGAGCACGCAGACCGGCAATGCCTCCTACCTCGGATTGACTTCCGGAGCAGCCTCCTCTTCTTTGTCCAAGCGAGGCGGGATAGGGTATCACTCTGCTCGACTCGATCAGGCTTCAGGGTGAGAAGGAGGATCCATCCCTTCCCAGCCGCATTTGGAACAGGGTCGCCGTTGCGCGTTTTCCAGACACCGGGATGCATTGAAAGTTCTCCACGTCTACAAAGCCTACCTGCCTGACGACTTCACGGGCGTGGCGCGCGTCATACACACCCTGGCGGAGGGATTGGCGCCCCACGGCGTGGAGAGCCACGTGCTTTCCCTTTCCAGGGAAAAGCGCGAGGGGCCGTTGCGCGTGGGCAGCCATTACGCCCATCACGCCAAGCAGGACCTGCAAATCGCTTCGACCGGGCTTTCGCTCTCCGTCTTCACGCGCTTTCGCGCGCTCGCCGGGATGGCGGACGTGGTGCACTATCACTTCCCCTGGCCGGTGGCCGACGCGCTTTATTTTCTCCATGGCCGCGGCAAGCCCGCCCTGGTCACCTACCATTCCGACATCGTGCGCCAGCGCCATCTCAAGCGCCTCTACCTGCCCCTCATGCGGCGCTTTCTTGATCGGGCGGACGTGATCGTGGCGACCTCGCCCGACTATGCCGAAACAAGCCCGGTTCTGAGGCACCATCGCGCCAGGCTGTCGATCATTCCGATCGGCGCGGCAGACAGGGTGCCGCCGGCGGCCGCGGATCTGGATCGTTGGCGCCGGCGGGTGGGCGATAGTTTCTTCCTCTTCATCGGCGCGCTGCGCTACTACAAGGGCCTGCCCTTCCTCATCGAAGCCGCCGAGCGCACGGGGCTGCCCGTCGTCGTTGCGGGAAGCGGCGATCTGGAGGGATGGGCGGCGGCCAACGCGCCCGCGAACGTCACCCTCGTCGGCGCGGTTTCGGAGACGGACAAGGAAGCGCTTCTGTCTCTCTGCCGGGCCTTCGTCTTTCCCTCGCATTTGCGCTCGGAAGCCTTCGGCGTGGCGCTTCTGGAAGCCGCGCGGGCGGGAAAGCCGATGATCTCCTGCAAAATGGGCTCTGGGACGAGCTACGTCAACGCCGACGGCCAGACCGGCATCACGGTCGCCCCTGCCGACGCACAGGAGCTCGCAAGCGCAATGGCCTGGCTGGCGGAAAATCCCGACGAGGCGATGCGGATGGGGCGGAACGCGCGCGCGCGCTTCGAGCAGCTCTTCCGGGCCGAGGATATGTGCCGCGCCTATCTCAGGCTTTACGAGCGGCTTGCCGCAAAGCCTCCTCGATGACGGCCTTCATGCCGGCGACGAACTTTTCCCGCGTGAAGGCCTGGGCACGCGCCTCGCAGGCCGCCCGCATCGCCGCCGCGCGCTGCGGCGTCATGGCCGCGACGGCCTGTTTGAGCTGATCGTTCGAAAAGTCCGGAGGAAGAAGGACACCCGTCTCGTCCGGCAGCACCGTCTCCAGAAGACCGCCCTCGGCGACGCCGATGACGGGCTTTCCCGCGGCCATGGATTCGACCGGCGACATGCCGAAATCCTCGTCCAGGGGCAGGTAGACGGTGGCGATCGCATTGCCGACGAGCGCGCGCAGCTCGGCATCGTCCACCCAGCCTCGAAAGGTGATGTTGGGCGCACCGGCGGCCCGGCGCGTCAGGACTTCCAGTTCCTCGCCGCCGGAGACGACGACGAGTTTCCTGTCGGGCATCTCGCGAAAGGCCTCGACGATGCGGTCGACCTGCTTCAGCGGCGTCAGGCGCGCCGTCGAGAGATAGTAGTCCCCCTGCCCGCCCCAGGAAAATTCGTCCGTGTCGACCGGCGGCGGCACCACGACACTGTCACGGCCGAGATAGCGGCTGATGCGGGCGCGCGTGTTCTGCGAATTGGCGACGACGACATCCATGCGCCGGACGGCCGCGCGATAACCCTTTTCGAAGCGCCGCATCGCCACGCCGGCGGCGAGCCCTCTCACCGCTCCCTGCCGGGCGAGGAAATGGTCGCGCTGGTCGAAAAGGAAGCGCGGCGGCGTGTGGCAGTAGAAGATGTTGACACCCCCCTTCCCCTTCGCCGGGGCCGCAAAGGGCGCGGCAACGCCGGAAAAGATGCGCACGGGAACCGACGCAGCCCACCCGCGGCGGCGCGTAAACGCCGCCGCGAGCGCCATAACCCGCAGGCCCGAGCGCCGAAACGGCAAAGGAAGGTCGAGCGAGACGGACCGCTCCGGAAACGCCTCCCCGTCATAGGAGTCCTGCGTCCGGTAGCCGTGGACCAAGGTGCAGCCCTCGAGCTCCCGCGCCAGCACCAGCACAAGCCGCTCCCCGCCCCCTCGGATGGCGAAGTAGTCGTGGAAGAGGGCGATGTTTCTTTGCGACGAGATGCTGCCATCCTTCAGATTGATACCGGCAGGAGTGCCCGAAGCTCTCATCAGTCTTCTTCAGGAGGAGAAAGCACTTCTGACAAATCGAACATACTGCTTCGGACTATACATAGCCGCAATGCGTCCTGCAGCAGCTTGGCCCAAGCGGGCTCGAAGCGCTTCATCTGCCTTCAAAATGCGCAGGGCATCTACCGCTTCGTTGATCCTTGGTTCGGCCCATACCACTCCTTTATCACGGTAGAAATCCTGAGGGTCCTCCACCGGGACGAGATCGAAACCAATCGGGATTCCGACATCGGAATCAAAAAAATCGACATTTCCAGACCAATTGGTCGCAACAACGGGGATTTCGCGCTGCATCGCTTCTGCAAGGATAAGTCCCAATCCTTCCGAGCGATGGAGTGACATCACGACATCCGCCTGGTCATAGAGGTCGGACATATCCTGATCAGTTATTGTATCTCCGATCAATGTGATGTTCTCGGCTCCGTCTACTGCAAGTTCCATCTGGCGGAGCGACTCTGGCCAAGTATCTGCACGTGCATGCTTCACGATCAGTCGTGTATCGAAATCATCATCAAATGCCTGCTTGAACGCGGCTATTGCGGCACAGGGATTCTTTCGCGTGAAGTTCGATGCAACGTTGAAGACAACCAGCACTGTGAAGGGGTGCCCAGAAGGTCGGATGTGGAAAGCTCTTCTTGCAACGTGAATAGGCTTGAGAGGATAGGGAACCACGTGCACCGGCTTATTGCCGGCAATCGGGCGCACTGCTTGTGCCACAAATCGGGTATTCACCCAGATTTCGTGCACGCAGCGGGCAGCCAAGTTCCAATTTCTAGGTACTCTCGGCAGCTCCCAAAACCAGTGCGCGATAACTTTCTTTTTCTTTAAATAGTTCCGGCCCAAGAAAAGGAGAGCAAAAGGTACGTGCAACCCTGCCACATGCAACAATACGGTCCCCTCCTGCACGTCCCTTCCGTCCCTGAAATTAAAGGCCGGATGATCAACAGCAGTCCCCAACCGGGCAGTGAGGTCGATACCGAAAACTTGTATCCCACTGGACCGCAGTGCATCATGACACGCACGAGCAGCGCTTCCGACCCCCGAAGCTGACCTAAGATAGCCGACCACAATTACCGGGTATTTATTTGGTTGATTTGGTGCGGCAACAGGCACCAACTTACCAAGAATCAGCCCAGCAAGCCTGTCGCGAGCGCTGCGTGGCAGACGCCGCCAGAGCAACCGGAGATAGCGCTTGGCTAAACTGTTAGAATGCAGCATCTGCGAGAACCAAGGCACCGGAGAATTCCGAAGGGAAACGGCAAATTCTGTTATTGATCGCTTCTCCCGAATGTCATCACACGAATTCGATGCTCAAGATGCCGCGAGATTTGGCTGACATCATGAGAGCGCCGCCATCGCTCAGCTGCTTCAGCCACCATACGGGTTTCATTTTCCTCGCGTTCGATTGCATCCAAAATCGTACTGACCCCCACAGCAATTTCTTCGGGTGTTCGTCCCGGTAAGTGATGAACCGCATCCTTCACATCGTCAAAGATGGGCAAAGGAGTAACTGCAACGGGTACTCCGCTTGCCAGTCCCATCCGCACTGCGGCACTGGATGACTCCTTCGTGTTTTGATATGGAAAAACAACAATATCAGAATTTGAGAGGTGATATAAACTTTCCTCATCCTCCAGGTATTCGTCAATAACCTTCACTCTATCTTCCAGATTTAGAGAACAAATCATCTCTTTGCATTGAGATATCAATCCGGAAGACACGCCACCTATATCTCCGTAATTAGCATTGACCATGAGAAGTTCAAAATCTCTACCATCTCGAAGCATAAATGACATCGACTCAATCAACTCAGGAAGGCCCTTTCCGGGCAGAAAAAACCCGTAGGAAGCAATACTTCGTCTCCGATTGCTGCTTCTCTTGGGTCTTTTTACATCTCTTAGGCGCACTCCCTGGGGCAGCAAATGAACGTTTGATGACAAGCCGCGATCGGATAAGCGCAAGCAATCTGATAGGCTATGCACAAAAACTGCGTCCACTTTTGCAAGCGATGGCAACAGAGTCTGCAGCTGATCATTTGGAGCTGCGTTAGTCGGATCTGTTGTGGAATGGAGAACTAGGGACACTGAAACGCCGCAACGCACCTGTTCATCGAGCAACTTTGAAAGAGATTCAAAATCAAAAAATCCATAGTTGAACTGGATAATAATATGATCCAAATCGAGATCAGAAACTAGTAGTCTTAAATTTGATAGATCATCATCCTTTCCCTGATGCCAGCATGGAATAACGTCCACTTCAGGACTTGGAAATCGATCAACTGCATAGGGAGCAAGAATTATAGGTTTTTTGCCAAAAAACTCTATAAGATTTTCAGAATAAGACGCAATTCCGCACCTAGTCTTCCAAGAAGAGATCCAACCAATTTTCATATCGTCGGCATGAAGCCAATCCTGATCGCTTTCTGCTTCATTATTGACAATGCACTTCACGGCTTCGCCTAAATCATCTTCACTTAGATTAATTTTCTTCAACTTGCCAAAAGCATTAGCTTCACCTGTCGTCGACACAGCGTCGTGCAATGGGAATGGCGTTACACGGGACTTATATAAAACTCTTAGAGCGCGCATTGCTTTTTCGGCGCTAGCCCTCCAAGTAAATTGTGTGGCGTATTGCTGTCCAATTTCCCGAAGCCACTGAAGTTTATCCCTGTCTTGCAAGAATTCCGCCATCTTTTCAGCGATCGCTTCGGGTGATTTCGGGTCAAAGCCAGCACTTGGGTGGGGCAGGAATTCGGGGAGACTCGTGGTGTTTGATCCAATAACCGGAGCTCCGCATGCCATCGCCTCAATTAGAGGAAGGCCAAGACCTTCCCAAAAAGACGGGAAGACAAAGAGATGACATCTCCTGTAAAGCTCGACAAGCTCTTCATCATCAACACGCCCGGTAAAAACTATCGCATCTGCCGCCAGCCCCGCCTTGATCGCAGCAGATTGCAATTTCTGATAAATTTCTGGCCACCCATTACCTACAAAGACCAACTGGTAGCTGTTGCGCAGGTTGTCAGGCAACATAGAAAACGCCTTAATTAGGCCATCTTGGTTTTTCCTAGTGTCAAAGCTAGCCGTGTAAAGAATGTATGGCGATTTAATTCCAAATTTATTAATTCCGTCCTTAAATATATATTTTGAATGATTTCTATATATGAATTTATTATCTATTCCTCCGGATATATTAACAATGTCTCCAGAAAAATTTTTCAGCAGTCTACGCCCCTCATCCGCGGAGTACTGAGAAATAGCAAGGAGGAGATCGGATCTCTCTAAATATGAGATCCTCTGCATGTAGTGCTCACGAGCAACTTCATGGCTCAGATATCTTTCTTGGTTTACGAGCGGAATCAAATCATACAACGTACTGGCAGTTGGAATTCCCGTCGGTATTAATTTGACAGAGGTAACCACCTCTTCATCGAGACCTTCGATAACACTGCCAATGTGGAGCACATCAGGATTGAGTTGTCGAACAAACTCCTCACGGATGATTTCGGCGGTAGATAACCGCTCAGGAACTCCTTGGCTAAACGAACATCCCGCAGGCACATCGAATACGCAGAAGTTGCTGGGCGGCAACAGATTTGAGAATTCTGAGCGAATGCTGACTATGCTATCTTTATAGCGATTGTTGAGAAGAATCAGGAACTCATCATCCGGCGATGAAGCGATCATCGCTTTAGCCAGTTCCAGCGAATAACGACCAATGCCTCCCAAGCGGCTTCCCGACTGGCAGCACTGTAAATCGATTGCAACTCGCATTGTTACCTTTTTTATTCGCGGATTTGAGATAGTACATCAGCCACGCGGCTGTCGCGACGCTTCTTTAGACGTCGCGATGCGTTTGCCCACTTCAGTTGCCCATGTGTGCCTTCAATCTGAGGCGATAGGCCAGTTGGAGGGTTCCTGGCGGCAAACAAGCCCAATCGTCCACTAAAATTTGGAAAAGGCTGCATGCTCTTGAGGAGGATCATTTTGATCGAAGGGTAACGCCTAACGACAGTAAGGCCCAGCATTGCGCACGCTCGCATTGCCGGTCGGACACTGCGGGTCTTGATGGTATCCCGCAGCAGCGAACGTATCCGTCCTAGCGATCGGCCGGCAAATCGATACGGCTTGGTGAGACGCCAAGAGCGGCTCCTATAGACGCTGTGAAGTTCTTCGGACAGGCGTTCAGCATTTTCTTTCCACTCATGAGCGCTCTGCTCTGCAACCTGCTTGGCGTCAAGTACGGAAAATAACTTCTGCACGGCTGTTCCCTTGGCGCGCCGTTCAGCTGCCAACTCCTGCTCGGCTGCCCCTTTGGCACGCCGTTCAGCTATCAGATCCTGCTCGGCTGCCCCTTTGGCACGCCGTTCATCTGCCAGATCCTGCTCTAGAACAGCCCTCAAATTTCGCTCATTCGAAAGCTCTTCTTCAGCTATTTTTAGAGTGCTGAAGCGTGGAGAGAAATAGGCATCGTTAGCTATCAAAAAGTTATCAAATATATTTGGACCTGGTCCAAAAACACTCTTTATATCGACATTGTCTTTACTAATGAAAAATCTATTTAGACCATCAAAATATGCAAAATCATACCCCATAGATAGGAGTTTCGATTCCCACCCGGCATGACTCGGGTCTGCCGTAGTAGGCTTTGTACTCTCTACTACAACGATCCATGGCCGCACCTTTGACGGCTCCCAGCTGTTTATTACATTCTCTTCCATCCCCTCCACGTCAATCTTGAGCCAATGAATTTCACGGCCCTTGTATGTATCCAGGATGGTGGAAAGTGGTCTACACGGGACCAGAATAGGTCTTACGGTATAACCTCTCTCCTCGTGCTGACGTGCCACATTCTCATCCCCTGTGCTGAGACCAGTTTGAGGGATTTCAAAAAAACGTATCTCGCCGTTCGTCCCGCCGACTGCTACTTCAATAATTTCTTCGTCGGGGCGCGCGACACGGAGCTTATTAGCAAAATCAGTGGATGGCTCTACATGGACTCCGCGCCAGCCTTGCTCATAAAATGCAAGGCTAACAGAATCAAATACTGGGTCCTGCGCGCCTACGTCGATATAGAAGCCGTTCTCAACATGCTTCAGCGCGCGCCACAGGATGACGTCTTCTAAATTCTGTGCGTAGGAGGTTATCGTCACGCTTCGACCCGATGATCAACAGTGAATTTCGCGTCCAGCCAGGAACTACCGACGAAGAAGGTCCGGTCCGCATTCAACACGTCAAACACGACGGCGTTGTCCTGCCATTCGTAATTGTTCACGAGATGCGTGTCGGAGCTCGTGAGCGCCGGTGAGAAGGAATAGGAACCCGGGCCGAGGCTACAGGTGAAGCTCAGCGTGAACTCTACTTCGTCACCCTTCCTGATTTCCCTCTGGATCTGCTCCGTGTGCCAAGTGTTCGTGCCCCAGACTATATGGCCGGTGCGGTCGCGCAGCATGACACCCAACACGAGCTGTGGAATGTCTGATTCCGCCATTGCCACGAGCCGCAGCGCCAACTTCTGCCCCACACGGGCCGTCGCGACGGGCTTGCGCGTCTCGGCATCGAGCAATTCAAATTTCTTGGCTGTAATCTCGAACGTGCCCGAGCGCGTGTATTGCCACCCGTTGCTTTCGCGCCGCTGCTCCACGGTGAGCCGCGCGTTGTCCTTTTCGGCGATCAGCGCGTTGTAGTAGTCCACCACCTCGTCGGGGGCGCCGTCGCGCAGAACCTTTCCCTGGTCGAGGAGGATGACCCGTTCGCACAGGGCGCGCACGTCGCCCATGCTGTGGGTGACGAAGAGGATTGCCGTGCCCTCCTCCTTGAACCGGCGGATGCGGTCGAAGCTCTTGTGCTGGAAATAGCTGTCGCCGACGGACAGGACCTCGTCGACGATGAGCACCTCCGGCCGCACGGCGGTCGCCAGCGAGAAGGCGAGGCGCGCCTGCATGCCGGAGGAATAGACGCGCAGGGGCTCGTCGAAATATTCGTCGAGCTCGGCGAAGGCCTCGATCTCGGGCATGAGGCGGGTGAGCTCCTCCTGGGAAAACCCCATCAGGCCGCCCGCCTGGTAGACATTCTGCCGGCCGGTGAATTCGGGGTTGAAGCCGAGCCCCAGCTCCAGGATGGCGCTGATGCGCCCGGCAACGGAGATGCGGCCCGTCGTCGGCCGCACCGTGCCCGTGATCAGCTTGAGCAGCGTGCTCTTGCCGGCGCCGTTCTGCCCGATCAGCGCCAGCGCCTCGCCGCGGTTCAGGGTGAAACCGACGTCGCGCACGGCCCAGGATTCGCTGACCGGGCGCACCTTGGCGCCGAACCAGGAGGCGAAGCGGGCCATATTGGACGAATAGGCCGCATAGCACTTGCCGACATCCTCAACATGAAGCACGACCGGTTTCATAGCGCATCCACCAGTTCAGGGCTGGCGCGTTTAAAGACCATGAACGACAGGACGAGCAGCACGACCGACAGGATCACGGGGACGATCAGAGGCGCAAAATCCGGCCAGCGATCGAACACCATTGCCTCGTGATAGATCTCCACCAGCGGAACCATGGGGTTGAGGTTGATCACCCAGCGCAGATGATCCGGCACGACCGAGACGGGATAGACGATCGGGGTGAGCCAGAACCAGAGCTGGAGGACGACGCCCACCGCCTGGCCGATATCGCGCACGAAGACGTTGAAGACGCCGAGCAGCATGCCCAGGCCGAAGGCGAAGACGGAGATCAACAGAATGCCGAGCGGCAGCGCGAGCCAGGCCACGCCGGGCACCTTGCCCAGGAACAGGAAGACCACGGCGATCGCCACCAGCAACAGCGCATGGTTGACCAGCGCGCTTCCCCACACGATCACCGGAAGGCAGATTCTTGGAAAGGCGATCTTCTTGAGTGTCGCGGAATATTCGATGAAGACCGTCATGCTGCGGCTCACGATCTCGCTGAACAGCGTCCACGCGGCCATTCCCGCCAAGAGGTACATCGGATAGGCGGCCTTGTCGTCGATGCCGCCGAGCTTCGCGCCGAGAACCTCCGCCAGAACGAGCGCGAAGATGGCCGCCTGCGCAAGCGGGTGCAGGATCGACCAGAGCAGGCCCAGCCGCGAGCGCGCGAAACGCCCTCTCAACTCCCCGACGATCGAGGCCATCACGAAATATCGATAACGCCAGAGCGCGCTCAGCATGTCCCTTCTCTCTTTCTTACAGACCCTGCCCCGCGACGCGATGACGGCTATCATCGAGGATATCGGCCAAAGTTTGTTCGAACCGATAGCTTGGCTTCCATCCAAGGAGGTTCTGTGCCCTGCTGGCATCGCCGACGACGCGCTGAATGTCGCTCGCCCGCATGCGCGCGGGGTCCGGCTCGACCTTTATCCTGGAGGTCGCAAGGGAGAGAAGCATATCGAGGATACTCCCGATGCGAAGGGCCTTTCCGGAGGCAACGTTCAGTATCGTTCCCGGCTCGATCGAATCCGCTTTCGCTACAGCAAGGGCATAACAAAGCGCAACATCGCGAACGTCCAGAAAGTCACGCTCGGAATCGAGATTGCCAACACGCAGCACCGGCTCGGCGAGCCCCGCTTCAATGCGGGCGATCTGCATGGCGAAGGCCGGCACGACAAAGTCTTCGCTTTGCCCCGGCCCGGTATGATTGAAGGGCCGGAAGCGGACCGACCGCAGACCCCGCTGCGCCAAAGCGCCGATAGCGAGATCCGCGGCTGCTTTGGTCACACCATAGTCGTCCAGCGGCGCCGGAACCGCACTCTCGTCAAGAGGCACGCCCGCGCGGGCGCTATCGCCATAGATGAGGCCGGAGCCGACATGAACCAGTTGACAATGCGGGGCCTTGTCCAGAATGGCGTGCGCGAGATTGAGTGCGCCGAAAACATGGACGCGCCAGGCCAGATCCGGGTCGGCCGCGGCCGCTCGCGGCGCGGCAACCCCCGCCAGATGGATCACATGCGCGGGTTGCCAATGTTCGATCGCCCCCCGCACGGCCTCCCGGTCGGTAACATCAAGCGTATGCAGTCCTTTTGCATCCGCATGGGCCGCACCCTTGGACGTCACGATAAGGTCGGCCCGATCGCCGAAGACCTGCCGCAACGCCTGCACCACATGCGATCCTACAAACCCTGCTCCTCCGGTGATCAGAACATGCATAGAGCCTGCCTCTGTAATGCGCTTACAGATGCTCTTGACCTCTCAGGCGTTGAAGATCCGCTTCAACCATCTCGCCGACGAGGTCTTCCAACGAGGTCTCCGGCGCCCAACCCAGCTTCTGCTTCGCCTTGGCCGGATTTCCCAAGAGAACGTCCACCTCAGCGGGCCGCAGGAACCGTTCGTCCACGACGACGTGGTCTTCCATCTTCAGCCCCACATGGCCAAAGGCCAGCTGGCAGAACTCACGGACGGAAGCCGTTCGGCCGGTCGCGATCACATAGTCGTCGGGCTTATCCTGCTGCAGCATGAGCCACATGGCCTTCACGTAATCGCGCGCGTGCCCCCAGTCCCGCTTTGCGTCAAGATTACCCAGCGCCAGGGTCTTCTCAAGCCCAAGCTTGATACGAGCCACGCCGTCGGTGATCTTGCGCGTGACAAACTCGATGCCGCGCAGCGGTGATTCATGGTTGAAGAGAATGCCGCTCGAAGCGTGCATATGGAAGCTTTCCCGGTAGTTCACCGTCATCCAGTGCGCATAGAGCTTTGCAGCCGCATAGGGAGAGCGCGGATAGAATGGCGTCGTTTCAGATTGCACCGGCTCCTGGATAAGCCCGAACATTTCCGACGAAGACGCCTGGTAGAAGCGCGCCTCCGGACAGGCGATACGGACGGCCTCCAGCATGTTGGCCGCGCCCACTCCGGTCACTTGCCCCGTCAGCAGCGGCTGCTGCCAGGACGACTTGACGAAAGATTGTGCCGCGAGATTGTAGACCTCGGCAGGCCGGACCTCCTGCATGACGCGAATAAGGCCCGAAAGATCCGTGAGATTGCCGTCATGGAGCTTGATCTTGCCGTTGATGCCGAGCCATTTCAGACGAGCATCGACGACATCGGCAGATGCGCTGCGACGCAACAGTCCGTGGACCTCATAGCCCTGATTAAGCAGGAACTTGGATAGATAGGCCCCGTCCTGCCCGGTCACCCCGGTGATCAGCGTCACTTTCTTCATTAGGAACTCTCTGCTTTTGTGAGTTAGGTCCGCCCGTACACATCCTCGAACCGGACAATGTCGTCTTCACCCAGATACTCACCGCTCTGCACCTCGATCAGGACGAGGGGCAGGATGCCGGGATTTTCCATCCGGTGCTTGTGCCCGCAGGGAATGTAAGTCGACTGGTTGGTGGACAGCAGGACCTCTCGGTCGCCATTCATCACGCGTGCCGTTCCCGACACCACCACCCAGTGCTCGGAGCGGTGGTGGTGGGCCTGCAGGGAAAGCCGGTGCCCCGGCTTCACCTCAATGCGCTTGATCTTGAAGCGGTCCCCTTCCTCAAGCACCGTGTAGGTGCCCCAGGGGCGGTGCGCGGTACGGTGAAGCTTGGCCGCCTCGTGCCCCTGCGATCTCAGGCGGTTGAAGACCGACTTGACCTGCTGGGCCTTGCCCTTGTCGGCCACAAGCAACGCATCCGGCGTGTCGATGACAAGCAGGTCGGAAACGCCGACAAGGCCTACCAGCCTGTCCTCGGCATGCACGAAGCAGTTGGTCGTGTCCTCCAGGATCGTCTCGCCCGTCGCCCGGTTGTTCTTCTCGTCCGGTTCCAGCAGTTCGGCCACCGCGGACCAGGAGCCGATGTCCGACCAGCCGCAATCGACCGGAACGCAGGCCATATTGTCCGCCTTTTCCATCACCGCATAGTCGATCGAGGTGGCGGGCGTCTCGGCGAAGGTCTCCTTGTCGATCTCGTAAACCACACGATCGGAGGAATCGCTGCGCCGCGCGGCCAGATAGGCTGCGCGCGCACCGCTCAATATGTCAGGCCGATGGGCCGAAAAGGCCTTCAACATGCTCTCGGCGCTAAAGCAGAACATGCCCGAATTCCAGAAGAAACGGCCGCTTTCCATATAGTCCGCAGCCGTCTGAGCGTCGGGCTTCTCAACGAAACGCAGGACTTTCCCGTCCTCCGCTTCGACGTAGCCGTAGCCCGTCTCAGGGCGGTCGGGCTTGATCCCAAAAGTGACGATCGCCCCCTCTGTTGCCAGGGAGGCCGCCTTTTCGACAGCCGCGCTGAACGATACCTCGTCCTGAATCAGGTGATCGGCCGGAAGAATGAGGAGAAGCGTGTCACCGCCAAGCGTCTCAGCCGCATGAACGCAGGCGAGCGCAACGGCGGCTGCCGTGTCGCGCCCCACCGGCTCCAGCAGGAACGTGTTCTTGCACGCGGCTTCACCCGCCTCGGCATAAGCGTCCACCGTAAGGAACAGCGAATCACGGCTGGTGACGGTAATCAGTTCATCCACATTGGCGAGTGCCGTGGCCCGCAAATAGGTTTTGCCGATCAGCGTTCCGCCCTCGGGCAGTTCGATGAACGGCTTGGGATGCGCCTCTCGGGAGAGCGGCCAAAGCCGCGCGCCCGCACCGCCGCTGATAATTACCGGAACAATCGTCATCTGTCCCCTCAAATTTGCACGTGCGCTGATGCTTTTCACGGACACCAGCTTTTACGACAAGTCGAAGTCGCTAATACTCTTGTAGGGCTTTTTTCTGGCAATCATCAGATTTGAATGCCGACGCCGAGATCGCGCGGAAAATACTGTCTTCTGGGCGATGGTCAATAGGCTGGTTTTGTGTTTTCACCCATGGTCGCAAGGGTGACTCCGGTTTGTCTGCCGACCGCACCAGGCGCCCAACTGATCGGTCGACACGGCAACGAATCACCGTGGCGCAAGGATCAGGCGGCGCTCATCGCCGCAACCCGGTTGGCGCCAGCGTGGGGATTTTCCAGGCAATGCATGAAATGATTGGTGGCTAACATGTCTTACATCGTCAAAATGGTGGTGCTCGCTGCCCTGCTGACGGGCTGCGGGATAACGAAGACCGTTCGCCACACGGCGGAAGGATTTGACCGAGCCGATTGCCTGTCACGCGATTTCAGAGGAGAAGCACCTTGCCCGGAACCGGCATCCGATCCCTAGAGCAAAGATCACGCGGTGCGAGGGTGGGCGCGCTCTTCGCCGTGATCGGTCTGCTTACCGGATGCGAAAGCGTGACGAAGGCGACGCTGAACGAGGTCGTCTCGTCCATTCCCTATGACCGCTATTCGTGCAGGGAACTGACCGCTCTACGAGACCAGGAAGCCAGCCGCTTCGGCCTGCCGCGCGACGCCGAGATCGACCAGAGGTGGGCGGAGTGGATCCGGAACCATCCGCCGCTCGGCTCGATCCTGCCCGACATGCGGTCAAGGACGGCGCGCGAGGCGGGGAAGGCCCGCGGCAGGATCGCCGCCATGAACCACTCCTTGCGCAGGCAAGGCTGCGAAAGCGCGGCCTGAGGCCGCCTGCACCCCCTCCCGCTTGAAACTGCACGATGCTGTGTTAGGCATCCGGCTACCCACATTCAATAACGGGAGCGGTGCATTGAGCGCAGACGAAAACCCTATCGAATCGCTGCTCATGACGCAGTATCGGGCATTTGCCACGCGCGACGCCGCGCTCATGCGCGAGGTTTACGTCGAGGACGCCGACTGGACCAACGCCTTCGGCCGCACGATCAAGGGGCGCGACAACATTGTTGCCTACCTGGAGGAGCTCTTCGCCGACACCAATTTTTCCAATGGAGAGCTCGTCGGAGAACCGGAGGTCTCGGTCCGTGCGGTGGGCGAGGACGTGGTCGCCGCAAAAATCTACACGCAAGTCAAGGGGCAGCGCACGGTGGACGGCGGCACCTTGCCGGTTCGCCACAACTATTCACTCAAGCTCATCGCCCGGCAACTGGACGGCTCGTGGAAGATCCTCTCGGAAATCTACATGGATGCTCGCCAGGACGTCACGCATATCCATGCCGACTGACGGGTGACAGACTGGCGAAGCGGAGCGCCGCGAACGGCGCCCCGCCAGCCTCCCCGATTGCAACCGGGCGATGGCAAGCGGGCCGGGATCAGACCACGCGCACGGAGATCTCTCCCACACCTTCGATCCTGCCGACCATGGTGTCGCCCCTTGTGACAGCATTCACGCCCGAAGGCGTGCCGGTCATGATCAGGTCGCCCGGCTGCAACTCGAAATAGTCCGAAAGAATGGCGATCATTTCCGGCACCTTCCAGATCATCTGGTTCAGGTCTCCGGCTTGGCGGCGCTCGCCGTTGACATCGAGGGTCACCGCGCCTTCGCTCGGATGGCCGATCCTGGAGGCCGGCACGATCGCCCCGCAGGGAGCCGATTTCTCGAACGCCTTGGCGACCTCCCACGGGCGCCCCAGCTTCTTTGCCTCCGCCTGCAGGTCCCGGCGCGTCATGTCGAGGCCGAGGCCGTAGCCGTAGATATGGTCGAGGGCGTTATCGACGGAAATGTTGACGCCACCTTTTGCCAACCCGACGACCATCTCGATCTCGTGATGCACGTCGGAAGTCTTGCTCGGGTAAGGAAATTCGCCGCCGGTAGCCACGTTGCCCGCGCTCTTCAGGAAAAAGAAGGGCGGCTCCTTGTCCGGATCGTGACCCATCTCGACAGCATGGGCGGCGTAGTTTCGACCGATGCAGAAGACCCTGTTGACGGGAAAGAGCTGATCGCTCCCCTCCACCGGCAGCGCGACAATGGCCGGCGGCGCGATCACATAGGCTTCTTGGTTGGTCTTCTTGAGGGCACTTTCGGACATCGTCAGCTCCTGACTCCTGCATAGTACTCGATGCGTTTTTCAAGGCGCGCCACCAGCTCGGCGAGCGTGAGGGCGAAGGCGAACAACAGCAGAATCAGGGCCCAGAAATGCGCCATCAGGAAGTTCTGCTGGTAGAGGGAAAACAGGGCGCCGACACCGATGATCGAGACCAGAAGCTGGCCGATCACGACGCCCTTCACCCCGCGGATCATGCCGAGGCGGATCCCGGCGAGGATTTCCGGCAGCGCGGCAAGCACGATGATCTTGCCGCGCTCGAAGCGCGAGGCGCCGAAGGAATGCGACATCTCCAGAAGCGAGGACGAGATGTTCTGCACGCCGGCGCGCGCGTCGAGGATGATGATGAAGACGGCGAACATGAAGACGGTCACGATCACCGTCGGCGTGCCCAGCCCGAAGAGGATCATGAAGATCGGCACGAGCGCGGAAAGCGGTGCCGACAGGAAGGTGTTGACCCACATGTTCAAGAGCTTGTCGATCGCCGGAACCAGCCCCATGGCGATGCCGATCGGTATTCCCACCACGAGCGCCAGCGCCAGACCGCCGACATAGGAAACAGCCGTGATCCGTATCGCCTCGGCGAAACTGCTCGAGGTGACGACGTCGCCGAGGGCCATCAGCACCTCGCTGAAGGGCGGGAACAGCATCAGGAGCTCGAACCGGCCGATGATTTCCCAGAGGATCAGCCAGACGATGAGCGAACTCATCATCGGTAGTTTTTTGCCGAACAACGTCATCCGCTCATTCCACATACTGCTTGATGGCGTGCCAGATCTCCTCGACCGTATCGAGGTAGACACGATCGCGGCGCAGATCGTCGGGATCGATGTCCTTCGGAACCTGCGGTTCGATGATCTGCGACAGGCGACCCGGACGCGGCGAGAGAAGAACGATCCTGTCGGAGACGTAGACCGCCTCCTCGATCGAGTGAGTCACGAAGAGAAACGTCTTCTTCTCCACCTCGCGCAGCCTTATCAGATCTTCCTGGAACTTGCGGCGGGTCTGCTCGTCGACCGCCGAGAAGGGCTCATCCATCAAGAGCACGTCGGCATTGACCGCCAGAGCCCGCGCCAGGCCGACACGCTGGCGCATGCCACCGGACAGTTCGTGCGGATACTTGCCCTCGAACCCGGTGAGCCCGACTTCATTGATGTAGTGGCGGGCCCGCTCTTCCCGCTCGGCCTTGCCGACACCATGCATCTTCAGGCCGAAAGCGGCGTTGTCCAGCACCGAGGCCCAGGGCATCAGGGCGAAATCCTGGAAGACGAAGGCGCGCTCGGGACCGGGCCCTTCGACGGGCTTTCCCTTCACCAACACATCACCGGCGGTCGGCGCCAACAGGCCGGCGACGATCTTCAGAAGCGTGGTCTTCCCGCATCCCGAGGGACCGAGGAGACTTGTCAGGTGCCCGGCCTCGAATTCCAAATCGATGTTCTCGAGCGCCTGAACGTCGCCATAGGTCTTGGAGACGCCGCGGACCTGGATGATCGGATCGGTGGACTGCATGCGATCTGACGGTATATCGTTTCTGGCCAGGGCGAGGTTCATGCGGAACTCCGTTTCTCGGGCCGGAAGAGCTTGCCTTCGACCCATTGAAGGAAACCGACGGTGATGATCGCCACGAGCACGATCGAGACGATCGTCGCGTACATGTGGGCGAAATTCGCCACCGAGCGATGGAAGGTGATGAGGTCGCCGATGCCGGTCGGCGTGATCAGCAGTTCGGCCAGGACCACGCCGGAAAAACCCTCCGCCACGCCGAGCCGCAGGCCAGCGAACATCATCGGGCTCGCCGCCGGCAGGATGATCTGCAGGACCTGCTGGCGGCGACTGCCCATGAAGGAGCTGCACATGGCGATGAGCGACGGCGGCACGTTGCGCACGGCCTTGTAGCTGTTCATCGCGATCACCGGCAGGGCGAGCATGACGACGGCGAGCACCTTGGCCGTCAGGCCGATGCCGTAGACGAAGGTGACGAGCGGAATGAGCGCGCTCATCGGCGCGGCCTGCATGACGATGAAGAGCGGCAGCGAGAACCATTCGACGTCCTGGCGCAACCCCATGGCAATACCCGAAGAGACACCGACGACGATGGAGAATGCGAGGCCGATCAAAAGCGGCTCGGCGGTACGCAAGTAAGCCGCACCCATGGACCCATCGGCGACCATCTCGAAGAAGGCCGTGGCCGTTTCCAGGAACGTCGGGAAGGAAAAGTTGAACCCGGTGCGGCCGGCGATTTCCCAAGTCGTCGCGAAAAGCACGACCGAAAGAATCTTCCAGAAGAGCGTCGTTTCGCCCAGCCATTGCATAAGGCCGGGCCTGTCCCGGCGACGGGCGGAAGCGACGGCTGCTGTTTGGGTCATGTCGAAATACCGTTCCGTGGGCCGCGAAGGCGGGAGACCGCGCCGCGCATATCGCCGGGCGCGCGAGACGTCAGGCGGCGCGGTTGCCGGCCCGCAGGTACTGCGGGCCGGCACCATCCGTCCTAGTTCTTCGCCGCCTCGAGCGCGGTGAAGTCCCAATACATGCCGGGGTCGAAATCCTCGCCCGGCACCTCCACCTGACCGGCCGCGGCGAGGAACTCCAGATCGTCGCGCGCATCTTCCGGCGCGCCGCCGTCAGTGGGGAAGATGCCGCTCTCGACAACCTCCTGGTAGAAGGGCGTTATATCGGCGGCCGCTTCCTCCGGCAGGTCGGGCAGAAGGCCGTATTGCTCACGCAGTTCCGCAACGATCGTTGGATCGTCGTTGATATCCTGCCAGGTACGCAAAAGCTCCTCGACGAAGACGGTCACATCGTCGGCACGCTCCTCGAGGAAGGTGGTGTTGCCGTAGAGAGCCTCGTCGGTGGCGTTGACGCCTTCCAGCGGCAGCCGCGCGAACTTGCCGCCGCCCTGATCCTGCAGCAAACGGAACGCCGCCGCATCGACGATCGAGGCGTTGACCGTGCCCTGCAGCATGGCGCCGGCGCGCACTTCCGAGCCGGGCACGTAGCTGATGTTGGAATACTCGATCCCGTGCACCTTCTCCATCAGCCGCATCAGCGCCTCGGTGCCGGAGCCGCGTGAATGGACGGTCACCTCCTGCCCGTCGAGGTCCTCCCAGCCGGAATAGACTTCCGTATTGACGACGGGGAAGAAGAGGAGCGTGCTCATGCGGTAGAACATGCGGATCGGCGCCCCCGAGTTCTGGATGAAGGCATAGGGCGCGCCTACGCCCACATCGGCCTGGCCCCCGACGACAGCCTGGGTCGCCACGTCTTCGGAGTTGAAGAAGGTGATCTCCATGGGCACACCCCGCTCCTTGGTGCGCTCCATGGCAATCAGCAGGCCAAGGCTTTCGACGCTGGCGACATCGCCCATGGCGACGTGGATCGAGTCGTCCTGAGCGGCTGCCGGCAAAGTGAAGGCCGTGGCGACAAGGGCGAAGGCACCGCCCGCAAGTGTTGTGAATGTTCGGCGTGAAATTGTCATTGCGATCCTCCCTGTGAACTGCCCGAAGACGGCCGGGCGGTGCCGGGCAGTGCCGGCGCGGCCACGACACCTCCAATACCGTGGCCAATTTTCATATTGGTTAGATGAAAACACACGATTGGTTATAGGTCAACAGGAGACATCCCGCTGTTTTCGCTGTTTTCATCATGGGAGAAACAGCTGCCCACAGCCGAATATCCGCCCTAAGCGGCACCGGTAGTGGCAAAGAGCAAAACCGACGTGAAACTGCCGTTGACCCTATGAGCTGGTAACGCTCCCGATTGACAAGGGAGCGCGATATTCCTAGGGTGCTTGAACCAATTTGAATTGGTTAAACAAGTAAGGGCAAGGGAACAAGGCTTTGCGCGGTGAAACGGACAGGAACAGCGAGCCGGAGGCGAACGTCCAGAGCACGGGCGAAGCTCACGCCCCCCATGACGCGACACTCGTGCAACTGCGCGCATGGCTGACGCGACACGACTTCCCGCCCGACACGCGGCTACCGCCGGAGCGGGAACTGGCCGTCATCCTCGGCGTCTCGCGTGGCGATCTGCGCAAGGCGCTCGCCACGCTCGAAGCCGAGGGGCATCTGTGGCGGCATGTCGGCAAGGGCACCTTCATCGGCGCCCGCAAGATGGAGGTCATGAGCCTCGCCGAGATCGATCGCGAAACCAATCCGGCCGAGGTCATGCGGACCCGCCTCCTTATAGAGCCGATCATCGCCCGCGAGGCGGCGCTGAACGCCACGTCGAAGCATCTCGAAGCTTTGCGGCGCTGCGTGCGCCGGACGCACAAGGCCACCACCTGGCGACAGTACGAGACCGCCGACAACGAGCTGCACCGCTGCATCGCCGAAGCCACCGACAACCGGCTGCTCCTGGCTCTTTTCGACGCCCTCAATGCGGTGCGCCGTGCCGTCGTTTGGGGACTCCTGCGCGCCAACACCGACCGGCCTCCTGAGGACCATCACTCCTTTGCCGAGCACGACCGCATCATCGAAGCGATCGAAAGCCGTGATCTGGAGAGTGCCGGCCGCGCCATGTACCTGCACTTGCGCGCGGTGGAGCGCAACCTGATCGAGCGCGACTTCGCCGGAGACTGAGTTCAGCCGCTGCCACAGCGCCGCGTGTCCTTCAGGCTTGCGCAAGGGCTTCGTACGCTAGATCAGTTCACCTTCACGGAAACGGTGAACTGATCTAACCATTTGATTCCACGCAATTCCAACCGGAAAACCGGCTTCCACCGGGCGCTTGCGCACCGTACCAGCCGATCCTGGCTCAATAGCCCTTCCGCGGATCGATGCGGTGCAGCGGGTCCTGCCCCTGATGCACGCGGCGGATGCTTTCGGCCACGTCACGGGAGGCCATTTCCGGCACGGTGATGCTTGCAAGGTGCGGCGTGATGTAGACGTTTTCCATCTCCCAAAAGGGATGGTCGCCCGGCAGGGGTTCGTTTTCGAACACGTCCAGCGTGGCACCCCCCAGATGGCCGCTGCGCAGGGCCGCCACAAGCGCATCCTCTTCAACCACCTCACCCCGCGAGGCGTTCACGAACTTGGCACCGCGCGGCAGACGGTCGAAGAGTTCGGCGCCGATGAATTTCCGCGTCTGCGGGGTCAGCGGCATCATGTTTACCAGGATGTCCAATTCCCCGACGAAACGCTGCCAGTCCTTCGGATCGTGAAAGCAGGTGACGGAAGGCACCTGCTTGGCCGCATGGTCCCAGCCACGCACGTCGAAGCCCAGTCCGGCCAGGGATTCCGCCACCGCCGCACCCAGCGCGCCGAGCCCCAGGATACCGACACGTGTGTGATGCAGCGGCCGCGGGTGGATATAATGCCAATCGCGGCGCTGCTTGGCGCGTTCGAACTCCGGCATGTCGCGGGCATAGCGGATGACGGCGAAGTGGACATAACTGCGCATCAGGGCGACCATGCCGGGATCCGACAAACGCGAGATCGGCACGTCCGGCAGGTCGTCGCGGTTTGTTAGAGAGTCCACCCCGGCACCGAGATTCACGACAAGCCGGATATTCTTGAAATCCCGGAAGAAGCCCGGCTTCGGCCGCCAGACGAGTGCGTAGCGCACATCGTCCGGGTTGCCGATATCCGGATGCACCCGAAAGTCGAGCGCGGGCAGCAACTGCTGCAGCGCTTCAGCCCACGGCTCCGGCTCGTCGAACTCGGAGTAGAAGACGAGAGCCCCCAGGTCGTCCGCCGGTCGGCCCTGCCCCCGAGCCACAGGCGAATTGATGACGTCAGACATGATGTCCTCCCTTAATTCGGCGACGATATTTTTCGATTGGGTGCGCCGGCCGGCGGGAATGCCGGCCGGGCACTGTTACTTCATGAAGCTCGGCAGCCATGTCGACAGGCTGGGAAAGAGGATCAGCACGAAGAGAAAGATGACGAGGCCGATCAGAAAGGGCGTGTTGGCCCTTATCACGGAGACCACTTCCTCCTGGCCGATTCGGGCTGCCACCAGAAGCGCCAGCGCCACCGGCGGCGTGATCTGGCCGATGACGACGGTGACGACGATCAGCACGCCGAAGTGAACCAGATCGACATCGAGCATCAGGAGCGAGGGCAGCAGAACCGGCATGATCATCGGAATCAGCGGATCGAGGATCATGCCGGCGATCAGCGCCAGGAGCAGCAGCAGACAGATCTGGACGACATTCGAATCGAAGGGGAAGAGATACTGCAGCCCGTCCGAAAGGGCGACCGGGACCCGCGCCTGGGACAGCGCCCAACCGAGCGCCACTGAAAAGCCGACCACGATCAGCACCTCGCCGGTGAGCACCACCGCTTCCACGGTCACCCGGCGCAGATCGGCGAGCCTGAGCGTGCGATAGATGGCCATGGCCAGGAACAATGCGTATGCGACGGCGAACGCCCCAGCCTCGGACGGCGTGAAGAGGCCGAAGACGAGGCCGCCGAGCACCAGGGTGGGAAGGCCCATGGGCAGGATCGCCTGCCTGCCGGTACGTATGAGCTCGCTCCAGGCGAAGCCCTGCATCGGCTTCCAGCCGTGCCGGCGCGCGAGGATCGACACGACCAGCATCAGGACCGCCGCAAGCAGCAGCCCCGGGATCAGGCCGGCGAGAAACAGCGCGCCCAGCGACGTCCCCGTCACCGCCGAATAGAGGATCATCGGCGAGCTCGGCGGGACCAGAATACCGATACCGGAGGACGTCGCCGTCAGCGCTGCCGAAAAGGGACCCGGATAACCGTTCTGCTTCATCTTGGGGATGACGATCGAGCCACTTCCGGCAAGGTCCGCCACCGAGGTGCCGATCATGCCGCCGAACATGAGGCTGACCGCCACGTTGACATGCGCAAGGCCGCCCCTGAGCCAGCCGAACATGGCGCTCGCGAAGGCGAAGAGCCTGTCGGCGATGCCGGAGGCGTTCATGATGCCGCCGGCCAGGATGAACAGCGGCAGGGTGACGAGGATGTAGTCCGTGATCCCGCTCAGGGTCTGCTGTGGGATGGCAAGGTCCCACCCGCCGCTCAGGAGAAGGAAGACCACCACCGAGGTGGCGAGCGATATGATGATCGGCATCCCGAGCACGGCCAGGGTGCAAAGGGTGAGGATGGTGGCAAGTGCGAGGAGGAGCATGACCTGACCTCAGCGCTTGAAGATCGAGAGAAGGAGCGTGGCGGTCAGCCCGGCCGTCGCGAAGAACAGCCCAGAGATGCCGACATATTTCGGAATTTTCAGGATCGGCGAGAGATCGCCGCCGAATTTTCCGATGTAGCGCCAAGTCAGCCAGGAGAGATAGGCCATGACGACGGCCCCAAGGAGCGCGCAGAAAGCCGCGAGCACGCGCATCTGGCGGCCGGACATACGCTCGGACAGAATGTTGCAGCAGATGAGACTCTGGCGCATCCCGGCCAGCACGATCCCCACACCGGCGATCCAGATCAGGAGATTGATGGCCATCTCTTCCGTCCACGGCAACGGTTTGGCCAGGAAATAGCGGCCGACGGCGTTGGCAAAGACCAGTGCGGTGAGCGTGCCGATCAGGAACGTCGCCGCCCATTCCAGGGCCACGGTGATACCGGCTTCGATCCAGTTCCGGCGGACGACGGTTTCCGATTTCAAAGCCTCGATTTCCGAAACCCGGCTCATGTTCGGCCCTCGTCCGGGTCGGCAGCGACGCGGCCGTCGAAGAGGCACCCGTAGCCCGGCTTGGCGCCGTTGACGTCGGCAATTTCCAGACAATGCCAGAAGGAGGCCTGTACGGCCGAAACCACCGGCTTTCCGAGCGCCTGTTCGAGCGCGTCGATGGCGCCCACCGACCAGAAATTCGTGCAGCTGATGAAGACGGCGCTGGCTTCCGGCGTATCGACCGCGCGCACGAGGTCGTAGACCTTCGAAATCGGCACTTCGGCCAATGCCTGGTCGCTGTCGATGCCCAGATTGCTATGTGAGACGACCTTGTGTCCGTTCTCCTCCAGAAAACGGATGGCACGCGCATGGACGCCGTCCACATAGGGCGTGGCCAACGCGACCGGGCCCGCCTTGACCTTCGCCAACGCGGCGAGCGTGGCGGTCGAGGCGGTGGTGACCTTCGGGCCGGGCGCCCAGCTTTTCAGCTTTTCGATCAGCCCATGGTCATAGGCGGTGCCGTGCAGGAAGGAAGCGCTGGTGCCGCCGAAGCATAAGACGTCGATGGGGGCGGAGCCCAGAAGCTCCGCCGCCTGCTTGAGTTCGGGGGCATTCATCATCTCTTCGATGCCCTCGACCGTTACCTTGGGAAGCTTGATGCGGGTGGTATGGACCGCCACGCCCGGCGCGGCCATCGCCCACATTTCGGATTCCATCACGATGCTGGAAGCCATGAAGATCAAGCCGATCCGGGCACGCGTGCCGTTTCCGTCATAGCGGAACACGGGTTGCCGCGCGCTGTTGTTGTCCATTGCCACGTCAAACCTCCCTGGGACGTCTCGCCTGTCTTTCCGGTCTGAGCTTGCGCCTTGCTACTGCGTCAGCTCGACGACCTTCGCCATGAATTCCGGCGTGACGATCTGGCCGATCTCTTCATGGATGGGCGCGGCGGCTTCCTTGAAGGCGGCAATGTCCGGCTCGTTGACGGCAACGCCGGCTTCCTCGAACTCGGAGATCAGGTTGTTGTCACTCTCCTCGGAAAGTTCGCGCGTCGCCTCGGCTCCGATCTTGGCGGCCTCGACCACCTTGGCCTGCAGGTCTTCGGACAGGCTGTCCCAGGTGTCGCCGTTCATGGCGAGCGTGATCGGCGAATAGACGTGGTTGGTCAGGGAGATGTAGTCCTGCACCTCGTGCAGCGAGAACTCCTTGATCACCGACAGCGGGTTCTCCTGCCCGTCGAGCGCACCCTGGCGCAGCGCCACATAGACGTCGCCGAGCGACATCGGCGTCGGTGCCGCACCGAGCATTTCGAAGGCCATGATGCGGGTCTCGCTGCCCGGCGTGCGCAGCTTCAGGCCCTGAAGGTCGTCGGGAGTCTCGATCGGGCGGACATTGTTGCTGATGGCCCGGAATCCGAGCTCTCCGAAGGCGAGGACCTGGAGATTGGCTTTTTCCCGCAGGGATTCGGCCAGGATGTCTCCGAGCTCACCGTCCAGCGCCGCGCGAGCATCCTCCTTGGAGCCGAACAGAAACGGCGCATCGAAGATGGCGAACTTCTCGTCGAGTTGCACCACGTCCGATCCGAGCGGAACGACATCCGCCTCCCCGACACGGATCATCTCCATCAATGCGACTTCGTCGCCGAGTGCGCCGCCTTCATAGAAGTCGAGCGTCACCTCGTCGCCGGCACTCTCTGAAAGCGCATCCCGGAAATGCGTCAGCATCACGTTCAAGGGATCACCCGGCGTCGTTTCGACGGCGAGGCGCAACTCCGTTTGCGCGGCCGCTCCGTGCGCGGAGAGCGCGAGGGCTGCCGCGGCCGCAAGTCCAAGTACTTTTCTGCCCAGGATTCCCATTCTTCATTCCCCTTTTATGGTTTGCATTCGAAGCTGTGGCGGGTTAAGTCCGCTCACGCTCTCAGCGCCGATTTTCCGGCAACGATGCAATCGGTCCCAACGTGCGACCAATCTCTACCTGATGTCCCAGACAGACAACCGGAGCCGCTTTGGCGGGCCGTTCGTCGGCGCATACAGACATGTTGCCGCACGCCCTTGCATAATTAAAATAGTATTATTCGTTGTTTGTGATAGGCTGGGTCTATGCAGTTCTCCCTGCGGACCCTCAAATACATCGTAGCGATCGCCGACACCGGCGCGATGACGGAGGCCGCGCGTCAACTCAACATCTCCCAGCCGTCGATTTCGAGCGCACTCAATGCCGCGGAAGAGGCCCTGGGCATCCAGCTTTTCGTGCGCCACCACGCCCGCGGCGTCACGCCGACCGTGGCCGGACGGCGCTTCGTCAACGAGGCCCGGCTCCTGCTCAAGCAGGCGCGGGATTTCGAGCGCAGCATCGATTCCCTGGGCGCCAGCATGACGGGCGAGATCACCGTCGGCGCGTTCGTCACGCTCGCTACACGCTACATGCCCGGACTCCTGTCGGAGTTCGCGACCAGGATGCCGGGGATCACCGTGCGGCTGAAGGAGGGCAACCAGCAGGAAGTGGTGGAGGATCTTCTGACGGGGCGCACGGAACTGGCGCTGGCCTACGCCTACGCACTGCCCGGCGAGATCGAGGGCGAGCGGCTGATCGATCTGCCGCCCTATCTCCTTCTGTCGGCGGACCATCCGGCGGCCTCGAAACCCGCAGTGAGCCTGAAGGAGGTCGCGGGCGAGCCCTTCATCCTGCTCGACCTGCCGCACTCGCGCGATTATTTCATGAACCTCTTCATGACCTGCGGCGTGCTGCCGAAGATCATCTACCGATCGCAATCATACGAGCTGATCAGGGGGCTGGTCGGCCGCAGCTGCGGCTACACGATCCACAATGCGCTGCCCGGCACCTCGCTCACCTATGACGGGAGCTTCGTCACGGCCCGTCCCATCGTCGAGAAGCTGCCGGCCGTGCAGGTGATGTGCCTCCATCTCGGTCGCAGCAGGATGCGCCCCGCGGTGCAGACATTCGCGCATTTCCTCGAGGAGGCCTTCGCGCCCGGCGGCATGTTCCACTCGGACACGCATCTCATGAGTCTCGATGCAAAGGCACGGCGCGCCGAAGCTGTATATTGAGCAAACCGGTCTGAGGCCGCTCGTTTCCAGCAGCGGCCTGACCGGGTGCGCCGGGACTGTCAGCGCCCGGTCTTCGCCCGCCACGCATCGAATTTCTTCTGGTTCTCTTCCTTGGTGCAGGGATAAAGACCGATGATCGGCGCACCGGCCTTGACCTCCTCGAGCACGAAGGCCTCAAACGCTTCCATGCCGCTGCATTCCTCGGCGATCTCGTCGGCCAGATGGGCCGGGATGACGATGACGCCGTCACCGTCACCGACCACCACGTCGCCCGGGAATACCGGCGCATCGCCGCAGGAGATCGGCACGTTGAGGTCGAGCGCCTCGTGCAATGTGAGGTTCGTCGGCGCGGAAGGCTTGGCATAGTAGGCGGGCATATCCAGCGCACCGATCCCCTCGGCATCGCGGAACCCGCCGTCCGACACCACACCGGCCGCACCGCGCAGGGCAAGCCGCGTCAGGAGGATCGAGCCGGCGGTGGCCGCCCGGGCATCCTTGCGCGCATCCATCACCAGCACATGGCCGGGTGGGCATTCTTCGATGGCCACGCGCTGGGGATGATCGGGGTTGCGGAAGACGGTGATGGGGTTTCGGTCCTCGCGCGCGGGGATGTAGCGCAAAGTGAAGGCCTGCCCCACCATGTTCTCCTTCTTGGGGCTCACCGGCACCACGTCCTGGATGAACTGCTTGCGCAGGCCGCGCTTGTAGAGGGCAGTGGCGATGGAGGCGGTGGAGACCGTCTTGAGCTTGGTGCGCGTTTCGTCGGAAAGGATGTAGTCGGTCATGGGATCCCTCAGAAGATGTCCGGTTCGCCGGCGGTGCGGCCGAAGTCGGTTTGCAGAAAGTTAAAGTCGCAGCCCTGGTCGGCCTGGGTCACGTGCTGCGAGAACATGTAGCCGTAGCCGCGCTCGAAACGCGGCGCCGGCGGCGCCCAGGCTTCCCGCCGGCGGGCGAGCTCGTCCTCGGCCACCAGCATGTCGAGCCGCCGGTTGGGCAGATCGAGACGAACGATGTCGCCCGTCTTCAGGAGGCCGAGCGGCCCGCCGATGTAGCTTTCGGGCGCCACGTGCAAGATGCAGGCGCCGTAGGACGTGCCCGACATGCGCGCATCCGAAATGCGCAGCATGTCCCGGTGGCCCTGCCGGATCAGGGCCTTCGGAATGGGCAGCATGCCCCATTCGGGAAAGCCCGGGCCGCCCTGCGGACCGGCGTTGCGCAGTACCATGACGTGATCGGGCGTGACGTCGAGGGTTTCGTCGTCGACGGCCGCCTTCATCTCCGGATAGCTGTCGAATACCAGAGCCGGGCCCTCGTGGACGTGGAATTTCGGATCGCAGGCGGCGGGCTTCATCACCGCGCCGTCCGGGCAGAGATTGCCGCGCAGCACCGCCAGCGAGCCCTCATGGTAGACGGGGTTCGACAGGGGTCGGATGACGTCCTCGTTGTAGACCTGCACGCCTTCGAGATTCTCTCCCAGGGTCTTCCCGGTGACGGTCATGACGGAGCAGTCGAGCCGGTTCTCAATCTGCTTCATCAGCGCGCTCAGGCCGCCCGCATAGTAGAAATCCTCCATGAGGTACTCCTTGCCGGCTGGGCGGACATTGGCGATGAGCGGCGTCGTCCGGCCGAGCGCGTCCAGATCGTCGAGCGTCAGGTGCACGCCGGCCCGCCGTGCCATGGCGATCAGGTGAACGACGGCGTTCGTGGAGCAGCCGGTCGCCATGGCGACGGTCGCCGCGTTGCGGCAGGCGGCCTCCGTGACGATCCTGTCGGGCGTCACCTCGTCCCAGACCATCTCGACGATCCGCCGCCCGCATGCGGCGGCCATGCGCTGGTGGCCGGAGTCGACGGCCGGGATCGAGGAAGCGCCGGTCAGCGAAAGCCCCAACGCCTCGGCGATCGCCGTCATGGTCGAGGCCGTGCCCATGGTCATGCACGTACCGGCCGAGCGTGCGATGCCCGCCTGGATGCCCAGCCATTCGTCGTCGGTAATGTTGCCGGCGCGGCGCTCGTCCCAGTATTTCCAGGCATCGGAGCCTGAGCCGAGCACCTTGCCGGCATAGTTGCCGCGCAGCATCGGGCCGGCCGGCAGATAGATCGTCGGCACGCCGGCCGACAGCGCGCCCATGACGAGGCCGGGCGTGGTCTTGTCGCAGCCGCCCATCAGCACGACGCCGTCGAGCGGATGGGAGCGGATCATCTCCTCCGTCTCCATGGCAAGCAGGTTGCGGTAGAGCATGGAGGTCGGCTTGGTGAAGCTCTCGTCCACCGAGAGGGCGGGCATTTCCACGGCAAAGCCGCCCGCCTGGGCAACCCCACGCTTCACGTCCTGCACGCGCTCGGGGAAATGCGAATGGCAGGTGTTCAGCTCCGACCAGGTGCTGAGCACGCCGATAATCGGCCGGTCGCGAAAGTCTTCCTCCGCGTAGCCGAGCTGCATCATGCGCGAGCGGTGTCCGAAGCTGCGCAGATCGTCGGGGGCGAACCAGCGTGCCGAACGCAGTCGCTTGGGGTCACGTGTGGGCATTGTCCTATCCAGTAAACGCAAAGATGAGCCAGACGACGAAGAGCGTCAGGACGACACCCGCCGCCTCCGGCCGGTTTCCGAAATCATGCCGGTCCCGCTCCTCTTCGTCGCTGAAGGCGGCCGCCGAGATCTCTTCGTCCTGCCGGGTCAGTTCAGGGTCGCTCATTTCAGCACCTCCTCAATCCAGCATGGCGGGAAGCCACAGTGCCAGGTCCGGGAAGAACAGGACCAGGAACAGGCCTACCGCCTGCAGCGCGATGAAGGGAAGGACGGCGGCGAATATCTCCTGCAGCTCCACGCTCTTCGGCGCCACCGATTTGAGGAAGAAACAGGCCGGTCCGAAGGGCGGAGACAGGTAGTAGATCTGGATGTTCATGGCGAAGAGGACACCGAACCAGACCGGATCGAAGCCGAGATCGACCACCACCGGCGCAAAGATCGGCACCGTGATGAAGATGATGGCGATCCACTCGAGGAAGGTGCCGAGCACCATCACGATCAGCATCATGACGACGATCACCCAGATCGGCGCGATGTCCAGCGACGTGAGCACCCCGCGCAGGAAGTCGCCGCCGCCGATCCGGTTGTAGATGCCGATCAGCGACACAGCGCCGAGCACGAGCCAGATGATCGAGCCGACCGTGAGCGCGGTCTGGCGCATGGCGTCGCGCGCCATCACCCAGGTGAGTTCCTTGCGCGCCGCGGCAACGAACAGAGCCCCCACGGCGCCGATGGCGGCTGCCTCGGTGACCGTGGCCACGCCGGAATAGATGACGCCGAGGACGGCGCCGATCAAAAGGCCCGGCAGGATGACGCCCTTCAGGAACTTCAAGCGCTTGATAAATGGCAGGCCGGTCTCGGGGATGTCGTAGATAGGCGCCATCTCGGGACTGATGCGCACGCGAACGAGGATGTAGGTGATGTAGAGCGACGCCAGAATCAGGCCCGGCACGGCCGAGGCCGCAAAAAGCTTTGTGATCGAGACCTGCGCGGCAAGCCCGTAGATAATCAGCACCACGGACGGCGGGATGAGGGTGGCGAGCGCCCCGGCGGCGCAGATGATGCCGATCGACAGCTTGCGGTCGTAGCCGAGTCGCAGCATCTGCGGCAGGGCGATCAGCCCGAGCATGACGATCTCGCCGCCCATGATGCCCGACATGGCGGCAAGGACCACCGCGACGATGCAGGTCTGGACGGCGACCGAGCCGCGAAAGCGCCCGCCCATGATGGCCATGGAATCGAAGAGCGACTTGGCGATGCCCGAGCGCTCCAGCACATTCGCCATGAAGACGAAGAAGGGGACGGCGATGAGCTCGTATTTGTGCAGGACCTCGGTGACGTTCGCGGCGACGATGAAGAAGCCTGCGCGCTCGCCGAAATAGAGGATCGCAGTGACCAGCGAGACGGTGAGCGTGGTGATGCCCAGCGGCACGCCGAGCGCCATGAGCGCCAGCAGCGCAAGGACGATGAGAAGGGTGATGGTCTCAATGCCCACCGTCCACCTCCCCCTCGGTGCGCTGCGCCCACCGAACGACATTCGCCAGGAGCTGCAGCAGGTAGAGAACGCAGCCGACGACGAGCAGGACCTTGAGATAGCTCGGCTGGATCGAGTTCATCGCGGTGCCGGAGCGCTCGGGCCGCTCGAACACCTTCATTGCCGGATCCCAGAGCGCCAGCGTGAGAACGAAGACGGCGCCGATGGATATCAGCATCTGGAAGAGACGGAACAGGCGCCAGACACGCGGACCGACCAGCAGCTCCAGCATGGTGATGGAGATGTGGCGGTTGCGCTGGGTCACATATCCGACCGAAAGCACCCAGGCGCTCGCGCAAAGCGCCATCGCCAGCTCGATGCTCCACACCGTCGGGCTATCGAAGCCGTAGCGCATCACCACCTCGAAGGCGGAAACCGCAACGCAGGTGAAAAGGAGAACCGAACAGGCCTGGCCGATGAAGACGCTGAACCTGTCCATGTACCCCGCGTAGGAAGCAAGAGCGCGCCTCATCGCGCATCCCCCGGACATCTATAGGAAGAAGGGGGCGCCGCCCGGCATTACTGCAGGCGGCGCGTGAGCGGAGGCCTATTCGCCGAACAGGCCGATCTCGGTCATGTAGGCGATGTTCGCGTCGAGCGCCTCCTTGGCGAGATCGGATTTCTCGGCGTAGATCTCCCACTGCTCGCGGGCCACGACCCTCAGCTGATCGCGGTCCTCTTGCGCCCAATCGATGACCTCGATGTCGTCTGTGGCGTCGTCGCGGGCCGCAAGCTCGGCGTCCTGCTTCGAAACCTCGGCGGCCATGGCGTACATGGCCTCGTACCACCAGTCACGCAGCGCCTGCTGGTCCGCCTCCGAGAGCGCGTCCCACTTGGCCTTGTTGATGGTGAACTGCATCGACGGCATGGAGTGGATGCCCGGATAGAGCGGATAGGGCGCCACGTCGTGCATGCCGGTTGCGTCGTTGTTCACATAGGCGGAGGCGTCCGCCGCATCGACGATACCCTTCTCCAGCGCGCCGAAGACCTCCGAAAAGGGGATCGACACGGGCGAAGCGCCGGCCGCCTGGAAGACGGCTGCCGCCAGGCCTTCGGGAGAGCGGATCTTCTTGCCCTCGAGGTCCTCGAAGGTGCGGATCGGCACGCGGGCAACCAGCGCCTCGCGTGAATAGGGGCCGCAAGCCACCACGTGTACCTCGCCGCCGGTCACGGCATCGGCGGCCTTCTGCATCACCGCTTCGCCGCCGCCCTCGCGGCAGAAATCGAGCATCTGCTCCGGCGTGTCATAGCCCGAGATCAGGTCGCCCATGATGGCGTAGGCCGGCTCGAGACCGGAGAAATAGTTCACCGACGTGAAGTCGCCGTCGAGCACGCCGGCCGCAACGGCTTCCGGCGTGTCCTTTGCCGGAACGACGGAACCGTTCGGCGTAAAGACGATTTCAACGCGGCCCTCGGTCATCTCCTCGATCTTGGGCAGCCAGTTCTCTGTCATGTACTTGGTCGAGAAATCGCCTGCGTTGAAAGAGGTCTGGATATTGAACGTCTCGGCGTGGGCGGCTCCGGCCAGAAGCGAGACGGATGCCGCCAGGAACGCGGTTCTTGCGAATGCCATATTGTCCTCCCTGGGAACAGTGACGAGACCGACACGGCCCCGCGACTCTGATGCACTAAAATATTAGTGCATTTACGTCAAGCGACGTGTATAGGAATGGACGAGATTCATGCACGCAAAAAGCGGCTGATACGATGAGAGAGAACATTGCCCTGACCGCCGAGAGGGAAGCGTTTCCGGGCGCGCACCAGCGCACGCGAATCAAGCGCGTCTCCGTCAGCCAGCAGATTCACGAAGCGCTGCGTGAGCGAATCATCTCGCTCGAACTCGCCCCGGGACAAAACCTCTCGCGCGCCGAAATCGCCGAGCACTATGGCGTCAGTCAGACGCCGGTACGCGATGCGATGCTCAAGCTCGAGGAGGAAGGCCTCCTCGTGATCTATCCGCAATCGCGAACCCAGGTCTCAAAGATCGATGTCGAACAGGCGCGCGAGACTCAGTTTCTGCGCCTGTCGATCGAACTGGAAGTGATGCGGCGGCTGGCGGCGAAAGGCAAAAAGGAGGCTGTTTCGAGCGCACGCAAGGTATTCGCCCTGCAACAGGCCGCGCTGGAGGCCGGTGAGATCGAGCGCTTTTCAAGGCTCGACCGGTTCTTTCACGAAGCACTTTGCCAGGCCGTCGGCGTGGCTAATCTCTGGCAGCTCGTCACCGCGCGCTCCGGGCACATCGACCGCCTGCGCAACCTCAACCTGCCGGAACCCGGCAAGCCCGCCAACATCCTGTTCTACCACCAGCGCATCCTCGAAGCGATCGAGGCCGGCGATACGGCGGCCGCGCAATCGGCGGTGCGCGAGCACCTGTCGGGCACGCTCGGCGCCGCCGACCAGATCATGGCACGGTATCCGGAATATTTCTGACACGGGCCGGCCCCGGCCCGCTTCCTGCCTATCCATCCCTTGCGGGAATCTGCGCCACCATCAGCACCGTATCGCCGCGATAGGTACAGACATCGTTGTCCGGCAACGCCTTCGATGCCGTCTCCACGAAACCGTGGCGGGCGTAGAAGGCGCCCGCGCGCGGATTTTCGGAGAAGTACTGCACGCTCATGCGGGCAAGACCGAGGGCTCGGGTCCGGTCTCTTGCCGCGTCGATGAGCCGGGCGCCGATCCCCGTCGACCGCCAGGGCGCGAAGACGGCGAAGGCGTTGATGTACCAGCTCCCCGGCACGAGACGCTCCAAGACGATGAAAGGCCGCAGGAGCGGATCGATCTCGGCAAGATCGGTCTCGTCGGCTTCCAGCGGATAGCCGAGGATCATGCCGACGACGGCGCCTTCCCTTTCGGCCACGATGGCGTTGCGCCAGGAAAAACCGCCCTCCTCACGCATTGCGCGACGCGTGCCGACATCGATCGGCGCCTCGCCGGGCGCCGCCTGGGAAGACCAGAGCCATTGCGGAATGCCTGCGCCCGCGATGGCCATCAACTCGGCCAGCATCCGGGCATCGCCGGGTACCGCGTCACGGATCAGGACAGGGTTCACATGGTCGAGCATGGCGACTTCAACCGTGCGCGCACAAGGATCGTGTTCATCGCTCCTCCTCCTTCGGCATGGGGAGCGAACCTGATAGGCACCGGCGGGGATTCTTAAAGGGCGGAATGGGACAAGGCCGGGGCTTTTCGGCCATCTGCCCCCGATAGACGAGGACGTTTGGGGCGTTCGCCACGGGAAAGGCGTGATCGCTTCAAACCCGTATCGCGTTGAGCGCTGAGGCGGGACTTGGTAGGTGTTCACAATCGAGGGGCAGGTACGGCCTTGGAAATTATCGCGACAATCCTCGTTCTCATTCTTTCGGTCGTGATCAGCGGCGCGATTGCCCGCGCCTTGCCTGTTCCGCTGCCGCTGCCTGTCGTCCAGATCGGCCTGGGGGCGTTCCTGGCCGCCATCGCCGATCTCAAGGTGGAGTTGCACCCGGACGTCTTCTTCCTCCTGTTCCTGCCGCCACTCCTGTTTCTCGACGGCTGGCGGATCCCAAAGGAGGGCCTACTGCGGGACAGGGAAACCATCCTGGCGCTGGCCTTCGGCCTGGTGGTTTTCACCGTTCTCGGGCTGGGCTTCTTCATTCATTGGATGATCCCGGCAATGCCGCTCGCGGTGGCATTTGCGCTTGCCGCCGTCATTTCCCCGACGGATCCCGTGGCCGTTTCGGGGATCGCCGCGCGCGTGCCCGTTCCCAAGCGGCTGATGCATGTGCTGGAAGGCGAATCGCTGCTCAACGATGCATCCGGTCTCGTCTGCATGCGGTTTGCCGTGGCGGCGGCACTGACCGGGGCGTTCTCTCTCGTCGACGCCGTCGGCACCTTCCTCTGGCTCGCCACGGGCGGCGTCGCAATCGGCATCGGCGTGACATGGGGTGTCACAAAGGTGCAGGAAATGGTGGCAAGACGGATTGGGGAGGAAGTGGGCGCGCACATCCTGGTCAGCTTGCTCATCCCCTTCGGCGCCTACCTTCTTGCCGATCGGTTGGGCTGCTCGGCGATTCTCGCCGCGGTCGCAGCCGGGATCACCATGAGCTACGCCGACCAGTCGCGCGCGGGACTGGCTTCGACGCGCGTCAACAGGACGGCCGTGTGGGATACGCTCCAGTTCGCGGCGAACGGCACTATCTTCGTCCTGCTCGGCGAACAGATCCCCGACATCATCGGCGATGCCAGTGAAGCGGTGAGCGAGGCAGATCACTTCGATCCGGCCCTGCTCGCGATCTACGTCCTGGCCATTACCGGCATGCTGGCGCTTCTGCGCTTCGTCTGGGCCTGGGTGACGTTGCGCTTCATTCTGTTTCGCGCGTCCCGTCAAAGCCAGCGTGTGCGCAGTCCCGGCTGGCGCCTGCTGGCCGCGACCACACTGGCGGGCGCACGCGGCGCCGTCACCCTGGCGGGCGTTCTGACCCTGCCTCTTGCCATGGCCGACGGCTCGCCCTTTCCCGCGCGCGAACTCGCCGTCTTTCTTGCGGCCGGCGTCATTGTCGTCTCGCTGCTGGCGGCGAGCATAGGTCTGCCTTTCGTTCTGAAGGGACTGCAACTGCCGCCCGAGCCTTCCCTCCAGGAGAAGGAGGACCGGGCGCGGGTCGCCGCTGCCGAAGCGGCAATCAAGGCCGTGACACGCGCACAGCGCGCACCGGATGCGCGATATGGAGACGGCGAACTCTACACCGAGGCCGGCGCGCGCGTGATTGAAACCTATCGCCAGCGCATCGACGGCGGCGCGAAAACCGGCGACGAAGCAAAGCGCGCCCGCGCCGTCGAAAGGGTCGAGCGTGAACTGCGCCTCTCGGCCTTGCGGGCCGAGCGGGACGAACTCTTCCGTCTGCGCCGGATGCACGAGATCTCGGAAGAGCAGGCGCGCGACCTCATACGCGAAATCGACCTGCTCGAGACGCATCTCACCGCATCCTGACCCGCAGCCGGCACCACGCCCCGGCCGCGGCGCGTCGATTCACGCGAGCGTGTTCTTGTGAATCCGGCCGTCCTTGACGATGACCTTGAGGTTTTCCTCCGGATCCATCAGGAAATCGAGATCCTGCGTGGGATCGCCCTCGGCGATCAGGAGATCGGCGAGAGCCCCCGGCTCGATAACGCCCAGATTGCCGTCATAGGGATTGCGCGGACCACACATGCGGCAAAGCTCGCCATTGTTGCCGGTGACGATGCTGAGCAGTTCGAGCGGATCGTAGAAGCGCGTGAGCTTGGCGATCTGCCGCCCGTGATTCGGCAGTTGCTGCGGCCCGAACAGGATGTCGGTGCCCCAGGCGGACTTGATATCGAACTTCTTGAGCAGTTCTCCGTAGACCCGCACCGTGCCCTTGGATATCTCCTCCTGCTGCGCACGCTGCTCAGGCGTGGGCTTCACGTTGGCATCCTCATCGGCCAGGAAGGGCTGAAGACTCCACCAGATGCCTTCATCGGCAATCATGCGTGCCGTCTCCTCGTCGGCCAGCTGGCCATGCTCGATGCACTTCACGCCGGCGCGGATGGCGCGCTGGATGCCACGCGGCACGTAGACGTGGACGGTGACATAGGTGCCCCAGTCCTCCGCCGCCCGCACCGCCGCGCGCAGTTCTTCCTCCAGGAACTGCGTGCTGTCGATCGGGTCGAAAAAGGACGAGACGCCGCCTCCGGCGGCGAGCTTTATCTGGGTCGCCCCCAGCATGAGGTTTTCGCGTACGGACTGCAAAACCTCCGCTTCGCCGTCGGCGAGCGACGACATCCCCGCAACCTCCGCATAGCTGCGCGGCGTCGTGTTCCCGCGCGGAAGCTCGTTCGGAAAGCGGAAATCGCCATGGCCGGAGGTCTGCGAGACGATCGAACCCGAAGGATAGATGCGCGGACCGTTGATGATCCCGCGATCGATCGCCGTCTTCAATGCGAAGGCGGGGCCGCCCGCATCGCGCACGGTGGTGAAGCCGCGCATCAGCGTCCGCTCGGCTTCGCGGGCCGCGACGAGATGGAGGTAGGCGGTCTGCGCGGTGAAGGCTTCCAGTTCGCTGATCGCGCACATGGTCGAATGCCAGTGCGCGTCTATCAGACCCGGCATGGCCAGCCTGCCGCCGCAGTCCACGACCTCGGCATCCTCCACGCTCTCGGCGGCACCCGGCAGCGCGTCGATCCTGTTGCCCCTGACGAGAATGTTGACCCCTTCCCGGACGGTCTGGTTCACGCCGTCGAAGAGCCGCAGATTGGTGAACAGGAGCGGCCGTTCGGGCGCGGCGGGCTGCTCGCCCAGGGCATGGGCGGAACGCATTTCCATGAACGGCGCCACGACGGCGGCGACACCGCCGAGCACGAACATGCGGCGTTTCAGATCAGTGCCGAGGCGCTCGCTGAGCGCGCGCGCCTGGGGACTGCAGCAGGCGCAGGGGGTATTGGAAACGGCAGTGGCTTCCTCGCAGAAAAAGCCACTCGGCGTATGGGGACCGGAAAGATACATGCTACCCTCACTCGTTCGGTAATTTCAGCCAGTGATGCCGCCACGCGTCTACCGGCACCATGCGGTGAACCGATCAGAACCTCACCGTCACGCCGACCAAGGGTCCGCCCATCTCCACATCCAGGTTGAGCCCGTCCTTGTCATAGTCGAAGGCCATGTGCCGGTATCCCGCGGACACGAAGAACTTGTCCGTCACCCGGTAGTTGATTGTGCCGACCGCCTGCCAGGTGGTGTCGGATCCGGCACCGAATCCGCCGACGTCGGCATAGCCGATCAGCGACCAGTCGGGCGTGAGCTGAAGTCTGGCGCGGGCACCGATGATGGGATCGACCCATGTGCGCGTCTCGGAAGCGCTGGTCGGCAGGTGCGGGAAATGCGGAATATGGACCGGGATGTCGATCTCCGCCTCCACGTGCCACAACCGGGCACCGCCCAGAAGGTCGAGAACGAATTGCGGCTGGTCGATCACCGAATATCCGCCAGCCACCGTCATGGACGACTGCGATATCTTGACATCGACCGGCACGTGCACGGAAGGAATGGTGATTCCGCCGACGTGGATCGAGGGAATCGTAAAACTGTGGTCCTCGGTCAGGTTGGCGTAGGTGAAATCGCCAAAGATGACGAAACGGTCCTTGCGTGCTGTCACATTCATGAAGAATGCTGCGTCGAGGTTGTCCAGGATCTCACCCAGGGACCTGTCGAAGTGAACCGGCGGCAGCCTGGAGATCGGCTGGACGTCCCCGCCCAACCCGGGACCCCAGATATAGGGCGTCACCTGGAAGCGCCAGGAATCATCCGCATGCGCCGCGCCCGCGGCAAGCCAGGCGCAAATCCCGAGTAGCAGCCGCCCCTTCATCAAAATCCCTCATCGCAAATCGATCAATATAGACGATGTATTCCTCGCTTTATGATATCATCATTTATTCCTGATGACATCCCGATCCGCGAACGTATGACCACTTCCTAACGTCTGCGTTGATATTCCGTAAGCCTATGCCGCTGTCATTAAAGCACAGACCTGCAGCGACGACAGATCCGCGCGGAAGGCTCATATCCGCGCCGCCCTGGCGACCAGGCGCAAAAGATGCGTCTGCGGCGAGTTGCGCGGCCAGATGAAGCCGATCTCGCGTTGCGGAGACGGCTCCGGCAGTTCGACCCGGTTCAGTTCTATTCCCTCCGGCCAGGGGCCGACCCAATCGGGGATGATGGAAACGCCGAGGCCCCGTCCTACAAGCACCGCGATGGCGTCCAGCGCGTCCATCTCGTAGCGGATGTCGGGCTCCAGGCTGTGCGCGTCGAGCCATATCTGCGGCAGCCGCCCGCCCCATTGCTGGCGGTCGTAGCGGATATAGTGCCAGTCCTTCAAAATCGCCGCGCAGTCGGTGCGCGTCTCGGATTTCGGCACGAGCATGACCAGAGGATCCCGCCGCCAGGCACGGAACTCCCATCCCTTGGGCAATTCGAAGGCGGGCCGGATGATCGCCGCCGCGTCGAGATAGCCCGCCTGCGCCCGATCGTAGAGCTCGCTCGAGGTGCCCGGCTCCACGAAGACATGCAGGTCGGGATGCTCGCTTGCAAGCGTGCTCAGCACTTCCGGCAGGAGGCCGGTGAGCACGGTGGCGATCGCGCCGATCCGCAGCCGGCCACCCGTCACCGTCCCGGCGACGGCCGCGCGCAGGCTGCGGTACTCGCGCAGGAACTGCTCGCTGCGGGTCAAAACCGCATAGCCGGCCTCCGTCGGCCGCACCGTACGCCCTGAACGCGTGACCAGCCGTACGCCGAACTCCTCTTCCAGCGCCCGGATGCGCTGGGCGACGGCGGTGGCGGTGAGGTTGAGCTGATGGGCGGCTCCGGCGAAGGAGCCGCGGCGGGCGACCGCGAGAAGCGTCTCGATATAGCGCGTATCCAAACCGAAATTCTTTTTCTGTTTGATCGCAGAAAAACATAGTTTCCCCTTTGCTATAACCCGCCTCACCGCACAAGGAAACAGGAGGGATCCGTGGATCTGGGAATTGACGGAAAGGTTGCGCTGGTGCTCGGGGCCGGAGGCGGTCTGGGTGGAGCGATCGCCGAGGCGCTTGCCCGAGAGGGCGTGAAGGTGGCCGTGGCCGACATCGACAAGGATGCGGCGGAAAAGACCGCGAAGGCCATCGAGACAGGGGGTGGCACGGCGATGCCGCTGACCTGGGACCTCGGACAACTCGACGTCGTCGAACCGAACGTGGCAAGCATCGAAAAGACGCTCGGACAGGTGGATATCCTCGTCTCCGTGACCGGCGGGCCGCCGCCCGGAGGCGTGGCCGGCCAGTCGCCCGAGACCTGGCGCAAGTTCTTCGAATCCATGGTGCTGTCGGTCTTCGCCATCACCGATCGGGTGCTGCCGGGCATGAAGGCGCGCGGGTGGGGCCGCATCATCACCTCCACCTCCTCCGGCGTCGTCTCGCCCATCCCGAATCTGGGCATCTCCAACGCGCTGCGCAGCACGCTGGTCGGCTGGTCGAAGACGCTTGCCGGCGAAGTCGGGCGCGACGGGATCACCGCCAACATCGTCATGCCGGGCCGGGTCGCCACCAAGCGCATCACCTTCCTCGACGAGCAGAAGGCCAAGCGCGAGGGGCGCAGCGTCGACGAGGTGCGCGAAGAGAGCCTCGCCTCCATTCCCGCGGGCCGCTACGGCGATCCGCGCGAATATGGCGACGTCGTCGCCTTCCTGGCGAGCGAACGCGCCTCCTACATCAACGGAAGCAGCATCCGCGTCGACGGCGGCTACATCTCGAGTATCTGATCTTCCGCGCAATCGAAAAAGGAAAACGCGCACATGACACTTTCGCCCGAAGCGATCGAAACCCTCAAGAACGTCACCACGGCGACACTGACGACCATCCTCCTGAAGAAGGGGCTGCGCAACGTGTGGATCCGCGGCGCCATGCCGCTCGAGGAAGACCAGGAACGGCTGGTCGGCCCCGCCTTCACGCTGCGCTTCGTCCCCGCGCGCGAGGATCTCGCCACGCCCGCCGCCTGGAGCAAGCCCATTTCCACGCGCACGGCCATCGAGGACATGCCGGAGGGCTGTATCGCCGTAATCGACGCCATGGGCATCACCGATGCCGGTGTATTCGGCGACATCCTCTGCGCGCGAATGCGCAAACGCGGGGTTTCCGCCCTGATTACGGATGGCGTGGTGCGCGACGGCAAGGGAGTTCTCGGCACCGGCCTGCCCGTCTGGGCGCGCGGGGTCGCAGCACCGCCCTCCGTCGCCGGCCTGACTTTCGTCGGCTGGGGCGAGACGATCGGCTGCGGCGGCGTGGCGGTCATCCCCGGCGACATCGTCGTCGCCGATTCCGACGGTGCGGTGGTCATCCCGCAGGCGCTTCTCGAGGAGGTACTGGCGGAGGCGCCGGCGCAGGAGGAGATGGAAGGCTGGATCGTGGAGGAGGTCGAGCGCGGAGAAAAGCTGCCGGGCCTCTATCCCATGAACGAGGAGACCAAGGCGCGCTACGCGGCCTATCTGAAGGAGAAGCAGGGACGGACCTCATGAGCTTCGGCACGCAAACCCGGGGCGTTTACGCGATCGCGCCGACGCCCTTCCTCCCGGACGGCAGCCTGGACAAGGCCTCGCTTGCCCGCATGACGGCGTTCTATGCGCAGGCGGGCTGCGACGGGCTGACGATCCTGGGCATCATGGGCGAGGCGCAGAAGCTCGAACCCGAGGAATCGCTGACAGTCGTCCGCGAGGTGGTTGCCCACGCGGGCGGCATGCCGGTCGTGGTGGGCGTCTCAGCGCCCGGCTTCGCGGCCATGAAGCGGCTGGCGCACGAAGCCATGGGGCTGGGCGCGGCCGGCGTGATGATCACGCCGCCCGCCGCCATGCGTACCGACGACCAGATCGCCGGCTATTTCGGGCAGGCGGTGGCGCAGATCGGCGAAGACGTCCCCTTCGTTCTGCAGGACCACCCGACCGCCACCGGCGTCATCATGTCGAACGCGGTGGTGCGCCGTATCATCACGGAGAACCCGTCCTGCGTGATGCTCAAGCACGAGGACTGGCCGGGCCTCGAAAAGATCAGCGCGCTGCGCAACTGGGAAGGACAAGGCGAACTGCGCCACGTCTCCATCCTTTGCGGCCACGGCGCCCTCTTCCTCGACTTCGAGATGGAGCGCGGCGCCGACGGCGCAATGACCGGCTATGCCTTCCCGGAAATGCTGATCGACGTCGTTCGGATGAGCCAGGCGGGCGACCGGGAGGCCGCGCACGACCTCTACGATGCCCATCTGCCGCTCCTGCGCTACGAGCACCAGGCGGGCGTGGGGCTTGCCGTGCGGAAGTATGTTCTGGCAAAGCGGGGCGTCATCGCCCATGCGGATCTGCGGGTCCCCGGAGCGGCCCTTTCGCAGAAGGCGCGGGCGGAGGTCGATTTCCTTCTCGCCCGGCTGGCGCGGCACGACCCCCGCGCCGCCCAATGAAAAATCGCGATGCATCGCCGCGCTGAAAAAGCATGGCGTGCAGCCGCCACGGGATGTGTCGGCGGCGATCTTGCCCGCGGATTCGCATGGAGCGGCGCCCCGGCAATAGCGCCGTGCGCCCATTCGGACGCACAAAGGACTTTGCGGCCTTCGAACCTGCACGTCGTGCTTTTGGAAACCGGTCTTCGGAAAGAACGAAGACTCTAGCCGTCCGCCATTGCGCTCGCGAATTCGGCTTTGAGTTCGTCCGCGCGGTCGGCATAGCGCGGCGAGAAATGCATCGGAACGGCTTCCGCCACACCCGCCAGCCGGGCGATCGAGCCGGCTTGCGCCGCCGTCAGGTGCTTCTTCGATGCGGCGAGCAGCCGGTCTTCCTCCAGAAATCCAGCCTCGATGTACAGGCGGTCGGCGCCGTGCGCGAGCGCCACCAGCCGTTTCGTGTTGAGCTCGGTGAAAGCGAGGTCGGTGGCATAGGCGATCCGCTGACCGGCACCGGTTCTCAGCGCGCCCGCCTCCAGCAGATCCCGGATGGTGACCTGCCGGCCGTCGGCCGGCGAAAGACGCCGCGACAGGTCCCCGCGACGCACCGACCGCTTCGCCTCCGTCAGCCACGGCCCCACTGGCAGACCGAGTGCGTCCAGCCGCGCCTTGTGCACATTGACGCGCGTCTTTTCCTGAAAGGCGAAAGCGAGCGAGGGGACGCCGTGATCGAGCGACGCCGCTTCAATCGTGAACTCCGGATCGTCCATGAGAGCCGTGCCGTTCAGCGAGGGTGGCGCGATCTCCTGCCGCCGGAAGGCGTCGCGCGCACGGAAGAGACTGGCGTGCATGAACCCACCCTCCGCCCAGTCGGACGCCGAAAGCGAAAAGTCGCGCGATTCGGCGTCGAGCAGGTTCCAGGTATAAGCGCGCAGCTTGGATTCCACGGCATTCGCCAGCCCGGGAGGCCCGACGAGATCGATCCTGGCGTCCCGGTAGAGACTGAGGCGCAGCAGCCGATCGAAGGCGGCGAAGTGATCCATGTGCATGTGCGACACGAACACCTGTGTCACGCGCGCGATCTCACGGGGTGAAAGCGGCGCCAGGTCGCCGATGTCGAACAGCAGCGCGCGCCTGCCGAAGCGGAAGTCGAGATAAAGGACCGGATCGGCGAAGGGATCGCCCGCGAGGCGTGGCTGGACCAGAAGGACGCTCATCTGCTGTCGGCGGAAGTCCGCGCTCCACGTGGAGTCACTCCTCGATAGCAGGTACTCACCTTGCCGGCACGTCCCGTAACGCAATGCATATCGGCGCTCCTTTGCCTGCACTTCAACGCCCGGGCAAAGGCGCTTGGTTCCGAGCAGGGTTGCGCGCGCGTACGGCCTGCCGGTCCCTCGAATGGCCAATTGTGCGATCGGGCTTGCCGGGAGGCGGCCGAGCCGCTATCTACTGTTCTGCCGCGTTCTGGCGGGCAGTTGTTCGGTGACCGGGCCCCTCTGGCGGAAGTGGCGGCGCTTTCGCGATGTCGGCACCGCGACCTTTTCCAGCCGCCTGGATTCACTTCAAACATCATGGATAGCAGGACCACTCTTCAAAGAGAGGCCGCGTCTGCAGGTTCCGGGACGTCCCTCCTGTATTATTTCAGGTGGGCCTTCATCGTCACGGCGCTCGGACTCGTCCTCGGCGCCTTCCTGGGATGGGAGATGACCGGCACGGTGGGCGGCACGCTCACCATCTTTCTCATCTGCTGCGTTCTCGCCGTTCTCGAAATTTCCCTGTCTTTCGACAACGCAATCGTCAATGCCAACAAGCTCAAGGACATGCGCCCCGAATGGCAGCGCCGGTTCCTGACCTGGGGCATTCTGATCGCGGTCTTCGGCATGCGGATCGTCTTTCCGCTGCTGATTGTGGTGATCGCCGCCAAAATCGGGCCATGGCAGGCGATTCTCCTGGCTGCCACGGAACCCTCGGAATATGCGCGCATCATGCGCGAGGCGCATCTGCCGATCGCCGCCTTCGGCGGTACCTTTCTGATGATGGTCGGCCTGTCCTTCTTCTTCGACCACGAGAAGGACGTGCACTGGGTTAAGTGGCTGGAACGGCGGTTGGCGAAATACGCCACGATCCGCGGCATCGAGATAGCCTTCGTGCTGATCCTGATCCTGACCTTCTCGCGGCTGCTCGGTGGCGAGGAAGCGCGCGTCTTCCTCAGTTCCGCCATCTGGGGATTGTTGACCTTCCTCCTGGTGGAGGTGGTGGGCGCGTTCCTGGACCGCGCGCAGGAAACCATGAGCAGTGCCGCCAGGGGAGGTCTCGGGGCCTTCCTCTATCTCGAGGTTCTCGACGCCTCCTTCTCCTTCGACGGCGTGATCGGCGCCTTCGCGCTCACCCAGAACCTCTTCATCATCGCCATCGGGCTGGGCATCGGCGCCATGTATGTCCGCTCGATGACCATCATGCTGGTCGACAAGGGCACGCTCGCCCAATACCGCTATCTCGAACACGGCGCCTTCTACGCGATCATCGCGCTCTCGGTGATCATGTACACCCAGTCGCTCGTGCACATTCCCGAGCTGATCACCGGCCTCGGCGGCGCGGCGCTGATCGGGCTGTCGTTCTGGTCTTCGGTGCGCTGGAACAGGGTGAACGGTACGGGCGAGAAGTAAAGCGGCCGGCCCGGCCCTTCGGAGCGTGCGTCATCCCGGGAAACCGGAAAACTGCCCGGGATGGCGCCCTACGGGCGGGGATTCCCCAATCCGCTTCAGCGGTCCTCACCCTCGACCGCTTCCATGATCCGGCCGAGCAGCGCGTGGAGATCGTCGCGGTGCCCGCTGCGGCCGGCCGGACTGTTCGTGTCGGATGTCATGACCACAGTCAGGCCCTGCCCCGGCACGACATAAAGCATCTGGCCTCCATAGCCCCAGCCGTAATAGACGTCCTCACCGGCGATGCGGCGCATGAACCAGCCATAGCCGTAGCCGTCGCCGGTGAAGCGTGAGGCGGTGCGCCGCTGCCATGAGGCCTCGATCCAGCGCGCCGGCACGAGCTGCTCGCCATCGCGGCTGACGCCGCCATTGCGATAGAGCTCGCCGAAGGCAAGGAACGAGCGCGGGCTCATGGACATCTGATTGCCGCCGAAATAGATGCCCTGCGGGTCACGATCCCATGCGGCGATCGAAAAACCCTCCTGCGGCCCCAGCCATTCCCGCGCGAGCGCCAGCGTCGAGCGGCCCGTCAGGCGCGTGAGAATCGCCGACAAGAGATGGGTCGAACCTGTGGAATAGAGCATGGCGCCGCCCGGCTCGTCATCGAACGGCATGGCGAGCGCCGCCCGCACCCAATTGTCGCTCGCCACCCAGCGCCCGTAATTCGGGCCGGAGGTTCGGCCGAGCCCGGCCTGCATTGAAAGAAGGTGACCGACGGTCACCTCCTGCAATCTCGGATCCGGGTCCGCGGGAAGATCGTCCGGAAGCAGTTCAGCGATTTTCTGTTCGGTGCCTTCGAGCACGCCTTTATCGATGGCGATGCCGACGAGCGCGGACATGATGGACTTCGACGCGGACTTGATGTTGGCGGGGCTTTCCGGAGAATGGCCGCGATAGCCGCGCTCGGCGACGATCGTGCCCTCGTGCGCCACGACGACGGTGTGCAGCGGCGTGAGCTCCTCGGCATCGTCGAGAATGGGTTCGAGCCGCTCTGCCAGCCCCTCCGCGGCACGCGCCGCGACTGAAAAAACGAGGAGAAAAAAGACGAGAATCAGGAAAGATCTATGGCGCATGGTGATCGGCTAAGTGCCGTTTCCGGCGAGAATGGGGGTGCGCTGCAAAAATCCGACATTTCACGGCAATGTGAGGCGTGGAGCCGCGGCGGCCGGTATTCAGGCGTGCAAGTGACATTGGGGTTAACCCGATTTACCGACTAGTCGAATGTCGAGGCCGGGATAGGATGAATTCGGATCGTCAAGGGAGTGTGTCCGTGACCGTCATCCGCCTGCTCTTCGCCACAGGTTTCGTCGCCGCGCTGTGTGCGCCGGCGGGCGCCTATTCCAACGCCACGGAGTATCTCATTACCCAGGAGATCGCCGCGGCCTGCGAGGGCCGCCCGGGCGAGATCGATCCGGCCGCCGTGATCGAGACGGACCTGACGGGCGATGGAGAAACCGATCTCGTCCTGAGCCACGAGGGGATCGGCTGCGCCGGCCCGGGACAGTCGCGCAGCATCTTCTGCGGCGCGCAGCTTTGTACGGTGAACTTTTACGTCCGGCGCGGGGGATTGTTGCATCTGGAACGGGAAATGCTGGGTGCCGGCGTCAGCATCGAGGATGGCGCCACTCCGCGAATCCGGATGCATGGGGCCGGCGGGCGTGCCGCGACCGTCCAGTGGGATGGGCGGTCCTTTCAATAGCGTCCGACATGCGGAAGGAGAACGTCCCGGCGCCACCGCCATGGCATCAATGCTCGTCGCGCCGCCGCGCTTCGGCGGCATGCCACTGGCGGTCGATCGTGCCTTCCTGTGCCTTGTGGAAATATTGCGAGCAAACAAGCCATCCCTTCAAAGGCCTCAACAACAGAAGGCAGGCGCCGACCGTAAGCGGCAGGGTGGTGAACAGGTGAGCCCAGATCGGCGGCTCGAACGTGAACTGGAACCAGAGCGCGAACGCAAGGGCCGGGACCGCGGCAATGCTCATTGCGAAGAATGCCGGCCCATCCGCGGGGTCCGCGAAGCCGAAGTCCAGGCCGCACACGTCACACCTGTCGGCGAGGGTGAGATAGCCGGCGAACAGATGGCCCTGTTGGCAGCGCGGGCACCTGCCGCGGATGCCGGTCACCGCAGGGACCTCGGTTTCATTATATTCTTCACTGCTCATCGGTTCACTCCGGCTCCAGCAATCCGGCCCCTTCATCGTTCCGGCCCGGCTCCGCCGCAACCCGCCCATCTGTCGCGCGACAAAGGGCCACCTTCCGGAACTTCCCTGCGCGGGTCTCGTTCCCCGAACAGCGGCTTCAATATCGGTTGGCGCCCTCCTGTTCCCGCTGGATAGAACCGCAGCGTACGCTTGAGGCAGGACGATGCCGAATAAAGCAGTGCTGGTTTCGATTGTAATCCTCACGGTCTCGGTGCTGTCGGGCTGCGTCTATGACAGCGGCCATTATTCCGACGACCATGACGGCTTTCGCAGCCGCGGCGTCTATGCAGCCGGCGGCGTGGTACTGGGCCAGCCTGTCCTTGGCGCGGGAGACCGTCAACGCCGCGCACACGGTAACCGGCGGCTGCGTGGGGAAGACGCGGCCGGCCATCGACAAACCCAACCTTGCACCGGCTCCCGGGACCGACCGTATTGCCGATCGCCCGTGCAGGTGCGATGATCTCATTTTCGGTTCCGGCTGAGATGGAGGAACCCGACATGCGCGATTGCCCCGTGGTGCAACCTTCCCGCCTTTTGCCGGTTAACTGCGCTGGAGGATCTCGACATGGATACCGCCCAGTTTGATCTACCCGTCCGTATCCTCGTGCGGAGCGGCGACCCGGTGATGGAGATATACAGCGCCGAGGAAGCTTGCGACTTCCTCATGGGCTGGCCGGTACAGGACGGCCCCATCTTCGAGCGCGCCATGGCCGCCTGTCTTGCTGCCAGCGCCAACCCCGGCGTGGGCGAGGAGGCGCGAAGAAGCTTCACCACCTTTGCCCGGACGGCCGGTATCCTCGCCCGGGACGTCCCGCTCGACAGCCTTTACGAGGGCGAGCGGTTGAAGCAGCTGCGGGAATAGTCAGCCGCCGGCGCGGGCCGCCTGTTCAGCTTGCGCCGGTTCGCATTTCGTCCGGGTTCCGCCGCGCATCCATCCGCCCATCACCTTCAGATCGCGTTCCAGCTCCTCTCCAGAACCGCGACCCAGTTGTCGAAGCAGATCTTCCTGACCTCCTCGGCGTGATAACCGTGCTGGCGGAGGGCGTCGGCAAGGCGCGGGAGACCGGCGACGTCGCCGATGGCTGCGGGGATCACCGCGCCGTCGAAATCGGAACCGAGCCCCACCCCGTCAATGCCCAGCTTTTCGACCAGATGATCGACATGGCGCAGGAGAAGATCGAGGGAGGTGTCGGCGTCCATGCGGCCGTCCGGACGCAGAAAGGCCGTCGCGTAGTTGACGCCCACGAGCCCGCCGCTCTCGCGAATGGCGTCGAGCTGGCCGTCGGTGAGATTGCGCGCATGCGGGCTGATCGCATGGGCATTGGAATGGGAGGCGACCAGTGGCGCATCGCTCAATTCCGCCACATCCCAAAAACCCTTCTCGGTGATATGGGAGAGATCGACGACGATCCCCAGGCGGTTGCATTGACGCACCAACTCCCGGCCGAGATCGGTGAGGCCCGGCCCGGTGTCAGGCGAGGATGGAAAACGAAAGGGCACGCCATGGCCAAAGGCGTTGGTCCGGCTCCATACGGGACCGAGCGAACGCAGTCCCGCCCTGTACAGCACCTCCAGATTGCGGAAATTGCGGTCGATCGCCTCCGCGCCCTCCATGTGCAGTACGGCGGCGAGCGCGCCGTCGACCTTCGCGCTGCGGATATCCGCGGCGGACCGGCAGACGCGGAGCCCACCCTTGGAGCGCCGTTCGAGCCGAAACAGGATGCCGGCCATCGCCACGCTCGCCGCAAGCGCCGCATCGACCTCGGGCGCCCCCGGTACCGGCACGTCGTAGCGCGGCTGGCGCATCAGGAGATCCGCGTCGGCACCCCGTTCGGATGAGGGGATGAAGACGGCGAAAAGCCCGCCCACCAGGCCGCCCGCCCTGGCGCGCGGCAGATCGATGTGCCCTTCTCCGCTGCCATCGAAAAAGGCGGCCTCGGGATCAGGGCCGCCTTTCAGATAAAGCCTGAGAAGCGTGTCGTTGTGTCCGTCGAATATCGCGATCTTATCGGCCATGGCATCATTCCGTGCTGGCGGGCGCCGCCCGCGTGAAACCTTCCGTCGCCTTCATCAGCGCACGCGTATAGGCGGTCTCGGCCTTGCCGGCACGCAAGTGCTCCGTATCGGTCTCCTCGACCGTTTCGCCGTTGCGCATGACGAGCAGGCGATCGCAAAGATGCGTCACGACCGCCAGATCGTGGCTCACCAGAATGTATGTGAGACGGCGTTCGGCACGCAGCCGTTCCAGAAGGTTGAGGATTTCGGCCTGCACCGAGGCGTCGAGCGCGGAGGTCGGCTCGTCGAGCAGGATCACGCGCGGGTCGAGGATCAGCGCCCGCGCGATGGCGACGCGCTGGCGCTGCCCGCCGGAAAGCTGGTGCGGATAGCGGAAGCGGAAAGACGAACCGAGTCCCACATCGGCGAGGGCGCGCGCGATGCGCCTGTCGCGGTCGCTCAGGCGGTGGATCGCGAGCGGTTCCGACAGAATCTGGTCGACGGTCTGACGTGGATGCAAGGATCCGTAGGGATCCTGGAAAACCATCTGGACCGTGGCGAAAAAGGCGCGGTTGCGGGGTACGGGAACCGGCTTGCCGGCAACCGCGATCGTGCCGGCTGACACCGGCGCCAGGCCGCAGATGGCGCGCAGGACGGTCGACTTGCCGGAGCCGGACTCGCCGACGAGGCCGAAGGATTCACCCTCGGCGATACGCATACTGAGCCCCTTTACCGCCTCCACGCGGAGGCGGCCGCTGCCGAAGACAACGGAAAGGTCGCGGATATCGATCATTACTGCGTCCATGCCGGATCGCGCTCGAGCGTGGGGAGAGGATGGGCGGAGCCTTCAAGGGCGGGAAGGCAGTTCATCAGTCCGCGCGTATAGGGATGCCGTGCCGCGTCGAGATCGCCCGCGGCCAGTTCCTCCATGACCTTGCCGCCATACATGACGAGCACCCGGTCGCAGAAGGACGAGACAAGACGCAGGTCGTGGCTGATGAAGATCAGGCCCATGCCGCGCTCGGCCACAAGCCGATCGAGGATACGCAGCACCTCCTGCTGCACGGTCACGTCGAGGGCCGAGGTCGGCTCGTCGGCGATCAGGAAATCGGGATCGGTGACAAGCATCATGGCGATCATCGCGCGCTGCCCCATGCCGCCGGAGGCCTCGTGCGGATAGAGCGAGAAGACGCGGGCCGGATCGCGCATCTGCACGGCTTCCAGCATCTCCAGCGACTTCTCCCGCGCCTCCTTGCGGCCGGCGCGCCTGTGTGCGCGATAGGCCTCGATCATCTGGTCGCCGATGGTCATGACCGGGTTCAGCGAGTATTTCGGATCCTGCATGACCATCGTCATTCGCCCGCCGCGCAGGTTGCGCAACTGCCGCCGCGGAATGGAAAGCAGATCGATACCGTCGAAGGTCAGCCGATCGGCGGTCACCTCGCCCGGCGGTGGGGTGAGGCCGAGAATGGCGCGGCCGGTCTGCGACTTGCCGGACCCGGATTCGCCGACGATGCCGAGCCGCTCGCGCCCGAGGCTGAAGGAAACGCCGCGCACGGCTTCAACCGTGCCGGTGCGCAGGTGGAAGCGGACATTGAGGTTTTCCACCTCCAGGAGGGGTTTTTGCTCGCTCATCGCGCGGCCTTCGGGTCGAGGACGTCGCGCAGGCCGTCGCCGAGCAGGTTGAAGCCCAGAGAGACGACGAAAATGGCGATGCCGGGCATCGTGGCGACCCACCAGTAGTCGACGATGTATTGCCGCCCGGCCGCGATCATCGCGCCCCATTCGGGCATGGGCGGCTGTGCGCCGAGCCCCAGGAAGCCGAGGCCGGCGGCCGTCAGGATGATGCCGGCCATGTCGAGCGTGACGCGGATGATCACCGAGGGCACGCAGAGCGGCATGATGTGGCGGGCGATGATGCGCGCCCTGGACGCGCCCTGCAGCCGCACCGCGGCAATGAAGTCGCTGTTGCGGATCGTCAGCGTTTCCGCGCGGGCTATGCGCGCATAGGGCGGCCAGGAGGTGATTGCGATGGCGATGATGGCGTTCTCGATGCCCGGCCCGAGCGCGGCGACGAAGGCGAGCGCGAGGATCAGGCGCGGGAAAGCGAGAAAGATGTCGGTGATCCGCATCAAGGTCGCGTCCACCCAGCCACCGACATAGCCCGCCACGGTGCCGATCAGGAGGCCAACCGGCATGGCGAGCACCGTCACCAGCGCGACGATCATGAGGGTCAGCCGCGAGCCGTGGACAAGGCGCGAATAGATGTCGCGCGCCTGGCTGTCTGTGCCCAGCCAGTGCTCGGCACTCGGCGGCAGGAGCCGCGCCGTCCGGAGATCGCCGCCGACGATCGGCGAATGGGTGGCCAGTTGATCGGCGAAGATGGCGACGATGATCAGCCCGACCACCACCAGGAGGCCGAGCATGGCGAGCGGATTGCGCGAGAAGGTCCGCCACGAGAGATAGGTGCGGCCGAGCCGCGCCTGCGTGCGGGAGGACGGCTCGCTCGTCGTCAGCCATTCGCGCAGCGTTTGGGGTCGTTCGAGGCTGCCCGTCATGTCAGCGCGTCCTCGGATCGAAGAGACGGTAGAGGAGATCGGAGAAGGTGTTGATCGCCACGAAGACGACCCCGATCACGAGCGTGCCGCCGAGAACCGCGCTCATGTCCGCGTTCTGCAGCGAATTGGTAATGTAGCGCCCGAGCCCCGGCCAGGCGAAGACGGTCTCCGTCAGCACCGAGCCTTCGAGCAGATGGGCATAGGAGAGCGCGATGACCGTGATCAGCGGCACGATGGCGTTGCGCAGGGCATGGCGCCAGATGATGCGCCGCTCCGAGAGGCCCTTCACGCGGGCAGTCACGACATATTCCTGCGACAGTTCGTTGAGCATGAAGGAGCGCGTCATGCGGCTGATATAGGCGAGCGAGAAATAGCCGAGCAGCGAAGCCGGCAAGACGATGTGCGAGACGGCATTGCGGAACACGTCCCAGTCGCCGGCAAGGGCCGCATCCACCAGCACCATGCCCGTCACGGGCGTGAGCATGTATTCGTAGCTGACGTCGAGCCGGCCGGGGCCGGAGACCCAGCCGAGATTGGCGTAGAAGACGAGAAGGGCCAGGAGGGCCAGCCAGAAGATTGGCGCGGAATAGCCGACGAGCCCGATCACCCGCACGAGATGATCGATAAGCTGTCCGCGCCGCACGGCCGCCAGAACCCCAAGCGGCACGCCGAAGACGGTGCCGATCAGCGTGCCCAGCGTGGCAAGCTCCAGCGTCGCGGGAAAATAGCGGGCGATGTCCTCCGCGACCGGGCGCGAAGTCAGCACCGACGTGCCGAGATCGCCGCGCAGCACGTTGCCAACATAGATCAGGAACTGCTGCCACAGCGGCAGGTGGAGGCCCATCTCCTCGCGCACGCGCTCATAGACATGCGGCGGCGCCCGGTCGCCGACAACGGCAAGCACGGGATCGATCGGCACCACCCGGCCGATGAAGAAGGTGACGGCGAGAAGGCCGAGAATGGTGACCGCCACCATGAAAAGGAAGCGGCCGACCACGGCGAAACCGGAAAGGAGGGCGCGCATACGCCCCCCTTCTTCGTAGCCACTACTGGCGAGACTCATGGAGTTGGATCAGTCCTTGCTGGCTTGGCCGAACTGGTTGGAATCGAAGGAGGGGCCGATCAGGAAGTTTTCGACGTTGTCCTGCATGGCCATCACCTCGATCTCCTGGAACATGATCACGAACGGTCCCCGGTCCATGACCTCGCGCTGCAGTTCCTCGTAGATCTGCGCACGCTTGTCGGTGTCGGTCTCCAGCACTGCGGATTGCGTCTTCTCCGTCAGTTCCGGGATCTCCCAGGCGTTGCGCCAGGCAAGCGGTTTCGCCGCCGCATCGTCGGAATTGTCCGGATTGGAGGCGAAGGTGTCGGCATTGGTGTGGGGATCCTGATAGTCGGGACCCCAGCGGCCGATATAGATGTCGTGCTCGCGGGCACGATATTTTGTCAGCGTCTGCGCACCGTCACCGGGAATGAGTTGCAGATCGATGCCGGCTTGCGCGAACGTCTGCTGGATCGCCTCGCCCATGCCGGTGATGTCGGGCGTGTTGCGCGTGTCCATGGTGACGGAGAAGCCGTCGGCCAGCCCCGCCTCCGCGAGCAGCTCCTTGGCCTTTTCCACATCGAGCGAGAACGGCGTGTCCTCGACGGCGCCCAGAAAACCTTTGGGCAGGAAGGCCTGGTGCACTTCGGCCAGCCCCTCCATGATCGTGTCGGCGATCGCACCGTAATCGACCAGATATTTGAGCGCCTGGCGCACTTCGGGCTTCGACAGGTGTTCGTTCTTCTGGTTGAGGCCGAGATAGTAGAGCCCGCCTTTCACGCCGCTCTGGATCTTGATGCCTTCGGTTCCTTCCAGGGCCTCGAGTTCCTCCGGCCCGAGATCACGGGCGATGTCGATGTCGCCCTGCTCCAGCATTAGCCGCTGCGTCGAGCTTTCCGGCACGTGCTGATAGATGACGCGGGCGAGCGGCGGTTCGGGAGAAAAATGCTCGTTGCGCTCCATGACGACGGCCTCGTTGGGGCGCCACTGGCGGATGGTGAAGGGGCCGGAGCCGGCATAGTTGCGCTTCAGCCATTCATGGCCGAGATCGCCGTCGACCTCGTGCTCAAGGACAATATCCTTGTCGACCACCGAGGCCACGGTCGAGGTCAGGCAATAAAGCACGAAGGTGGGCGCGTAGGCCTGGTCCATCTCGAATGTGAACTCGTAATCCCCCGTCTGGACGATCTTTTCCTCCACATTGTCGGCGGTGAAGCCGAACTGGGTGAGGATGAAGGCCGGCGACTGGTCGAGCTTCACCGCGCGCTGGAGCGAGAAGACGACGTCTTCCGCGGTCAGCTCATTGCCGGAAGCAAAGGTCTTTCCCTGGCGGACGGTGAAGGTGAAGGTCTTGCCGTCATCCGACACCTCCCAGGATTCGGCGACCGCGCCGAAGATATCGGAAACGTTTTCCAGATCGTAACCGATCAGCCGCTCATAGGAGTTGCCCATCATCTCGGAAGCGGAAAACTCGAAGACTTCCGCCGGATCGAGCGTGATGATGTCGTCGATCTGCCAGGCCATGACGAGCGTGTCTTCGGGCGTCACGGCGCGCGTCGGCGAGAGTGTCAGTGCCACGATCGCGCCCGCGGCAAGGAGTGACTTTAGCGTTCTCATGTTTGAGACGACCCCTCTGTTATGATGTTCGTGAGCGTCGATGATGGACCGAGATCGGGGCACTGTCCAGTTGCGCTCGCGTTTTGTCCAAGCTCTTCCTGCTCGCTCAGGCGGACAGGCGCGCCTCCTCTTGCACAGCTTGCGAAACACCCTTTTCGAGCATGGAGGAAAGAATGCCGCCGACGAGACGGGTCCAGGCGCCGCTGGCCGCGAGTTCGTCGGGGAACAGTCCCGGCAGCCCTGTCAGCGCTGCCGCGATCGCCTGGCTGTCACCGCCGGCGCGCGCCAGGGCGGAGGCGATCTCCGCCTCGCGCGGATCGCGCAGGCGATAGGTTTTGCCATCATCCAGCCGGCCGATGCAATAGCGCATCCAGGCGGCCACCGCGAAGGCGAAGGGTCGCAGATCACCGCCGTTCCGTAGTGCATGCAGCGCCGGCGCGAGGATGCGTTGCGGCAGCTTCTCGGTCCCGTCCATGGCGATCTGATAGGCCTCGTGGGCGATGGCCGGGTTGGCGAAGCGGTCCATCAGCGCCAACGCATAATCGTCCGTGTCGATGCCTTCCAGCGGCGACAGCGTGGCCGCGGCGGCGGACAAGTGGCGGCGAACGAGGTGCGCCAGCGCCTCGTCGGCCATCACGTCGCGCACATATTCGCGGCCGGCGAGGAAACCGGCATAGGCCATCATCGAATGGCTGCCGTTGAGCATCCGGAGCTTCATCGCCTCATAGGGTGCGACGTCGGCGACGAAGATCGCGCCGCCCTTCTCCCATTCGGGCCGCCCGGCGGAGAAGCGGTCCTCGATGACCCATTGCGAGAACGGCTCTGCCTCGACCGCTGCCATGTCGCTCACCCCGAGGAGCCGTTCCGCCTCGGCATGCGTCTTTTCGGTCGGTGCCGGCGTGATGCGATCGACCATGGTCGAGGGAAAGGCGACATGCGCGCGGATCCAGTCGGCGAGACCCGGATCGACACGCGCTGCAAAATCGGTGACGCCGGCGCGTACGAGGCCGCCATTGTCCGGCAGGTTGTCGCAACAAAGGACGGTAAAGGGGGCGAGCCCCTTTTCCCGTCGCAGGCGCAGAGCCTCCACCAGCAGGCCGAGCGCGCCGCGCGGCGCGCGTGGATCGGCGAGGTCGGCGGCGATGGCGGGATGCCTGTCGTCCACCGCCCCGCGCGCCCTGTCGATGCCGTACGCCTTCTCCGTGACGGTGAGGCTGGCGATGCGCGTTTGCGGCGCCGTCAGTGCCGCCAGCGGCGCCTCGCCGTCGCGCGCGGCGGCGATCACCCGGCGGATGCTACCGATCACGCGCGCCGTAACGCCGGCCACGCCGCGCTCGACAAGCGTGAACAGGCCATCCTGCGGGTTGAGCGCATCGGCGATCTCGGTGCTGCGCAGGCCGATCCCGTCGATGCGCCAATCGCCGCCGGCGGCGCCCAGCGCGGCATCGGTGTAGACGGCCTGATGGGCACGGTGGAAGGCGCCGACGCCGATATGAACGATCCCGGCCCCGTGGGCGCCCGGATCATAGGCGGGCCGATCGAGGGAGGCAGGCAGGCAGGCCAGCGTCTTTGCGTTCAGCCGCCCGGTCATCGTGCGAGCCCGTACTGCGGATGGGTGAGCGCCGTCATGATGCCGCGCAGCTCGGCCAGCCCCTTCAGGCGGCCGATCGCCGGATAGCCCGGCTGAGCCCGGCGCTTCAGGTCGTCCAGGATGTCCTGCCCGTGGTCCGGGCGCATGGGGATGGAATGGTCGGCGCGACCGGCCGCCTCGCGGCGCGCCTCTTCCTTTATGACTTCGGCAATGAGTGCCACCATGTCCGTGCCTCCCTGCAGATGCTCGGCCTCGTAGAAGGAGCCGACCAGTGCCTCCGTGTCACGCCTTACATTGCGCAGGTGCAGGAAATGCACGCGCGCGCCGAGCCGCCGCATCATGCCCGGCAGATCGTTGTCGGGCCGGGCACCGAGCGAGCCCGAGCACAGCGTGATCCCGTTGGCCGGCGAATCGACCGCCTGCATGATCATCGCATAATCGGCCTCCGTCGACATGATGCGCGGCAGGCCCAAGAGCGGAAAAGGCGGGTCGTCGGGATGGCAGCACAGGCGGATGCCGATCTCTTCGGCGACCGGCACCACCTCCTCGAGGAAAGCGATGAAATGGCGGCGCAACCGCTCGGGCGAAACGGCGCCGTACTCATCGAGATGTGCTTTCAGCCCCTCGATCGTCAGGTGCTCCGCCGCCCCGGGGAGACCGAAGGCGACGTTGCGGGCGAGCGCCGCCTTGCGGCTCTCGCCCATTTCGGCGTAGCGGCGCGCCGCTTCCTCGACGACCGGCGCGGGAAAATCTTCGCTGGCGCCCGGCCGCTTCAGGAGATGAATGTCGAAGGCGGCGAAGTCGGCATAGTCGAAGCGCATGCACGTGCCGCCATGGGGCAGGCGCCAGGCGAGATCCGTCCGGGTCCAGTCGAGGACGGGCATGAAATTGTAGCAGACGATTTCGATCCCGGCGGCGGCAAGGTTCTTCAGGCTCGTCTTGTAGCTGGCGATGTGCTCGCGCCAAGCACCCTTCTGCTTCTTGATGTCCTCGGAGACGGGCAGGCTCTCCACCACCTCCCAGCTAAGGTCCGAAGGAGCACCATCGCCCATGACGGCGATCTCGCGCTGGCGCCGGATGATCTCGTCCGGCGCCCAGACGGCGCCGCTTTGCACATGATGGAGGGCGGAGACCACGCCTTCGACGCCCGCCTGCCGCATTTCATCCACCGAAACGAGATCTTTCGGCCCGAACCAGCGCCACGTCTGCCTCATACTCCACCCTTTTTGTCGTTCACCGCGCACGGACGTGCGACCATCGGTCGTCGCACGGCACCGGACGCCCATATGCCGCTACCACGGCTGGTACCAAGAAATCTATCTGTTGACTAGTATGGAAGTATGGCATTAAAGAAGAGCTGTGGAGGACAGCAGCGATGAACATCGAGCCGCGCACGGACTGGACGCTGAAGCAAGGGGTGCCGATCGGCCCGCAGCTCTATCGCATCCTGCGCGAGCGGATCGTCAGCGCCGACCTTCCGCCGGGCAGCCGCATTTCCGAATCCGAGGTCGCAAGGACCTATTCGCTCAGCCGCCAGCCCGTGCGCGAAGCCTTCATCAAGCTTGCAGAAGACGGGCTTGTGGAGGTCCGCCCCCAGCGCGGGACGCTGGTGCGCAAGATTTCGCCCGACGCTGTGATGGACGCGCGTTTCGTGCGCGAGGCGATCGAGGCCGATATCGTCAAGCTGGTGGCCGAGAATGTCGACGAAGGGCTGGTGCGGACGCTTCAGGACCAGATCGCCCGCCAGCGGGCGCTGCCCGACAGCGAGGCCGAAGCCTTCCTGGCGCTGGACGAGCGCTTCCATCGCACGCTCGCCGACGCCGCGGGCAAATCCTACGCCTGGAAGGTGATCGAGGACGTCAAGCTGCAGATGGACCGCGTGCGCTATCTGAGTGCCCTGCACTTTTCCAAGCGCGAGCTGGTGATCCAGCACAGCGCTATCGCCGACGCCATCATCCGCCGCGATCCGGAAGGCGCGGCACAGGCAATGCGCACGCATCTGCGCAAGATCCTCACCGATCTGCCGACCATCGCGGCAACCCGCCCGGATTTCTTTGAGACGGCGGAGCGCGGCAGATGAACCAAACCGAACCCACCAAAACGGAGGAAACACGATGAAACCGTTCGCAAAGACGCTTCTTGCGGGTCTCGCCGGCGCGCTTGTGCTGGCAGGCTCTGCCGTCGCCCAGGAACGCACGCTGCAACTCGGCCATCTCGCCAACGAGGAAAACAGCTGGCACAAGGCGTCCCTGAAGTTCGGCGAAGAACTCGAAAAACTCACCGACGGGCGCATCACCGTCGAGGTCTATCCCAACGAGTCGCTCGGCAAGGAGATGGACCTCATCAACGGCATGCAGCTCGGCACCGCCGACATGACCATCACCGGCGAGAGCCTGCAGAACTGGGCGCCCATGGCCGCGCTTCTGGCCGTGCCTTATGCCTATAAAAGCCTCGAGCACATGGACGAGGTGGCGAGTGGCGAGATCGGCGACCAGATCGAACAGCAGATCATCGAGCGGGCGCAGATCCGCCCCATCGCCTATTTCGCGCGCGGGCCGCGCAACCTGACGTCCAACCGTCCCATCACCTCGCCCGACGAGCTCGACGGCATGAAGCTGCGCGTACCGAACGTGCCGCTCTTCGTCGATTTCTGGGACGCGCTCGGCGCGAGCCCCACGCCGATGGCCTTCTCGGAGGTGTTCACCTCGCTGCAGAACGGCACCATCGACGGCCAGGAAAACCCGCTCGCCCTCATCCATTCGGCGAACTTCAACGAGGTGCAGAGCCACGTTAACCTGACGGAGCATGTGCGCTCCTGGATCTACCTCACCATCTCCGAGATGACCTGGAACGAGCTTTCCGACGAGGACAAGGAGGCGGTGATGGAAGCCGCCCAGCGCGCGCAGGACTACGAGCGCGAGCTGTTCCTTCAGGATGAGGAACGCCTCGCCAACACGCTTCAGGAAGCCGGCATGACCTTCGTCGAGGTCGACCAGGAGGCCTTTGCCGAACAAGGCCAGGATGCCGTTCTGAAGAACGTGAACGAGGAAATCCGGCCGGTCGTCGAGGACCTGTTCAACCAGTAGAACGTCGGAGAGGCGGCGGTCACGGTACCGCCGCCCTTTCTGCCCATCTGGCAAGGGAGCGGAACCGGTATGCCGAAACAGCCTTATGCCGCGGTCATCGCGCTTTTCCGCTTCGCCGTGGGGCTTGCCTTCGCGGTGCTGATCTTCTCGGTTCTGGTGCAGGTGCTCGGCCGCTCGGTCTTCAATCGCTCGCCCGTCTGGACCGAAGAGCTCACGCGTTTCGCACTCCTTTATCTCACGGCCTTTGGTGTCGGGCTTTCCTATCGGTCCGGCGACCTCGTCAATGTCGATATCGTCAGCGAGGCGCTGCCGGGCCGGCTCCCCTTCATTCTCCGGTTCGTGTCGGCGGCGGCGACCGTCGTCCTCTGCGCCGCGCTCATCGTGCCTTCCTGGCGCTTCGCCATGATCGGCAATTTTCAGACCTCACCGGCGCTCGGCTGGCAGATGAGCTACATCCATGGCGCCATGCTCGTCCTGATCGGCTCTCTTCTTCTGTTCGCCCTTCTGCGCGCCCTGGCGATGCTGACCGGGCGGAGCGAGGGGCGCCCCGTCTCCGATGCGGATACGCCACAATGAGCCTCGCCATCCTGATCGGCGTCTTCGTCGGCGGCCTGGCCGCCGGCATTCCCGTAGCGGTGACGCTCGGACTCGCTTCCATGTGCTATCTCCTCTCGGCCGGCATTCCGCTCGTCGTCATGCCGCAGAAGATGTATGCGGGCATCGACGTCTTCGTGCTCCTTTCCATCCCCGGCTTCATTCTCGCCGGAAACCTGATGAACCACGGCGGCATCACCGAACGCATCATCCGCCTCGCCAATGCGCTGGTGGGCTGGATGCGCGGGGGCCTCGGCCTTTCCAATGTCGCGGGTTCGATGCTCTTCGGCGGCATCTCGGGCACGGCCGTGGCCGACGCCGCCTCCATCGGCGGGGTGATGATTCCCGGCATGAAGAAGGTCGGCTATCCGGGCGACTTCTCCGCCGCGGTCACGGCCGCCTCCTCCACCGTGGGGCCGATGATCCCGCCCAGCGTGCCCATGATTATCGTCGGCTCGCTGTCGGGCATCTCCGTCGGCCGCATGTTTATGGCAGGAGCGATCCCCGGGATCCTGCTTGGCATCGCCATGATGGTGACGACCTACGTCATCGCCGTCAGGCGAGACTTTCCGCACCAGCCCTGGCAGGGTTTCGCTGAACTCGGCCGCTCCTTCCTGAGCGCCTTCTGGGCACTTGCCATGACGGCGCTGATCGTCGGTGGTCTTCTCTCCGGCATGATGACGCCGACGGAGACCGCGGTCGTCGCGAGCGTCTATGCATTCATCGTTGGCGTGTTCATCTATGGCGAACTGCCGCTGATGAAGGTGCCGAAGGTCGTCATCGACAGCGCCATCTCGTCCGCCGCCATCCTCGCGCTGGTGGGCTTCGCCAACGTGTTCGGCTGGATTCTCGTATCCGAGCGCATTCCGCAGATGGTCGCGGAAGCGGTGCTGTCGGTCACCGACAACAAGTTCCTCGTCATCCTGCTGATCAATCTCTTCCTGCTGTTCATCGGCATGTTCATGGAGACCATCGCGGCGCTGATCGTCCTCTTCGTGCCGCTTTTAACGCTGGCGCAGAGCGTCGGGGTCGACCCGTTGCACTTCGCCACCTTTGCGGTGCTGAACCTGATGATCGGCCTGACCACGCCGCCCGTCGGCGTGTGCCTGTTCGTCTGTGCCGGCATTGCTCGGCTGCCGCTGGCGCCGGTGGTGCGGGCCATTGCACCTTTCCTTCTGACCAACATCATCGTTCTGCTGCTGGTCTCCTATTTCCCGGTCTTCTCGACCTGGCTCCCCTCCCTTATCTTCGATTGAGGCACCGACGATGGAAACACGGGTCTGCCGTCTCTACGCCCCGCACGACATCCGCATCGAAAGTCAGCCGGTGGAAGGACCGGGGGCTGGCGAAGTCCTGGTGCGCATCGGCGCCGGCGGCATCTGCGGCTCGGACCTGCACTATTATCACGATGGCGGCTTCGGCTCGATCCGCGTGCGCGAGCCGATCATCCTCGGCCACGAGGTGGCGGGTACGATCGAAGCCGTGGGCGATGCGGTCGAAGGTCTGTCGCGGGGCGACCGTGTGGCGCTCAATCCGAGCAGACCCTGCAACGAATGCACTTGTTGCCGGCAGGGCCTGCGCCAGCATTGCCTGAACATGCGCTTCTACGGCTCCGCCCTTCGCTTTCCCCACGAACAGGGCGGCTTTCGCGATCTGATCGTGGCGGAAGCCTTTCAGTGCGTGAAGGTCGGCCCTGAGACGAGCCTCGCCGAAGCCGCGGTCGCGGAGCCGCTCGCCGTGTGCCTGCACGCTCTTGCCCGGGCGGGTGCGGTGAAGGGCAAGCGCGTGCTGGTCACCGGTGCCGGCCCGATCGGTGTTTTGACGGCGGCCGCTTGTGCCCATGCCGGGGCGGCCGAGATCGTCGTCACCGACCTGCAGGACGCCGTGCTGGAGGTCGCGCGTGCGATGGGTGCGACGATGACCGTCAATGTGGCCCGCGAGGCGGACGCGCTCGAGCCCTATTGCGCGGACAAGGGCGTCTTCGATCTTGCCTTCGAATGCTCCGCCGCCGGTCCGGCGCTTTCCAGCGCCATACGATCCGTGCGCCCTCAGGGCACGATCGTGCAGCTCGGCGTGACCGGCGAGCTTCCGATTCCGGCAAACCTCCTGGTCGGCAAGGAGATCAACCTGATCGGCTCGCATCGTTTCGACCCGGAGTTCGCCGAGGCCGTGCGCCTCATCGACCGCCGCGAAATCGACGTGCGCCCGATCATCTCGGGCTCATATCCGCTCGAGGAAGCGCAAGCCGCCTTCGCCCGTGCCGGCGACCGCAGCCGCGCGGTGAAGGTCCAGTTGACATTCGCGGAAGGGTGAGGCTGCTCCCAGTGTGAGGATCGCTGGCGGCGCTGCACCGTTTGGGCATGATCCTTCAAGCCCGAGGATGACGACAGGAGAGAACTCGCGCCCAGCAGCAAGCACATGGCGGGCGTCGACGCAGCCGGTCAGCCGGCAACATCGCCCAACTTCGTCATCCCAGGGCGGAGCCGAGCTGAGCGAGGTGGAGACCCTGGGATCCATGCCGTTCCCTCTCCGCGCTCACCCGGCGCTTCCGGCACCGGGCGCCCATGCCGGAAACGCCGAGCTCATCGTCACCGTTACGGCATGGATCCTCGGGTCGGGCCCGAGGATGACGAAGGAGAAGGAGGTTTCCGCCAATCTCCGGCGTTGGCGCTTTGTAACCGTCTATCTGTGTCGATCATAATGCAGATTCAACGACACGGCACATGATCTGTCCCTCAACGCTCCCGATCCCGCTGAAAGATCCAATCGTGATCGGGATGGTTCTTAAAGCGCCAAGCGCGGCGGGGGCCGGCCATGACGTTGAGGTAGTACATCTCGTAACCGTAGGGCGCGCCACAGGGATGGTGACCGCGCGGCACCAGCACGACGTCATGGTTCTCGACAGCCATGGTCTCGTCGAGATCGCCGTCGTCGGTGAAGACCCGCTGGAAGCCGAACCCCTGGGCCGGGTTGAGGCGATGATAGTAGGTCTCTTCCAGATAGGTCATGTTGGGGAAGTCGTCCTCGTCGTGCCGGTGCGGCGGGTAGGATGACCAGTTGCCCTGGGGCGTGAAAACCTCGGTCACCAGCAGGCTGTCGGCGACGTCGCGGTCCTCCATGGCGATGTTGTTGATGAAGCGCGTATTAGCGCCCTTGCCGCGCTCGATGAGCGAAATGCCGGCCGGCCCGATCACCTGGGCGTCGTGCCCGCCCTTGCCCGGCGCGGAGCAGACGGCAAGCGTGCATTCCGTGGTGGCGGTCGCCCGCCAGCGGAAGCCGTTCGGGATGTAGACGGCATGAGGCGGCAGGCGCTCAAAAACGTCCATGCGCTCGCCGAGCTCGCCGAAGTCGCGGTCATCGGCGCCGATCTTGGCCTTCCCTTCGACCAGGACCAGGATCACCTCCGTGTCGCCCGTTTCCTCCTGGGCCGTCTCTCCCGGCTGCAGGCGGTAGAGGCCGAAACCAACATAGCTCCAGCCGGCCGTCCGCGGGGTGACGTCGTGCACCTTGCCGGCGCTGCCGGTGGGTTTCACCAGGAGGTCGGGCATTGGCTTCATCTCCTATCAATTCTCGTTGTCTGTGCCGCCGTCGGGCTGGTAGTTCAAGAGAAAGCCCCAGACGCAATAGAGGCCGAGACCTCCGAACAGGGTGCCCCAGAAGGGCGAGCCCGATACGAATTCGAAGGCGCCCCAGCCAAGGCACAGGGCGGTGACCGCCACGCGCCGCCAGAGCGGACGGAAGAAGGGATGGTCGAGATCGAAGAGCTTGTTCATCAGGCGAATATAGAGAGCCGTCAGGACGCGTCCAGACCGGCTGCCGCCGCAGCTTCGCGCAGCGCCTTCAGCCCCATGGACTGATACCTCACCGGATCGGCCTTGAGCGGATCCTGCTCGGCCTCGATGACCAGCCACCCTTCATAGCCGTGTTCGGCCAACACCTTCAGCACCGGCTCGAAGTCAAGCGCGCCCTCGGGATCGCCGGGAACGGTGAAGACACCGCGCCGCACGCCCTCGAGGAAGGAGAGCCCCTCCTCCTCCACCTGCCTGCGGATTTCCGGGCGCACGTTCTTGGCATGGAAATGGCCGACGCGATCTGCATAGACGCGCGCCAGGTCCACCGGATCGGCCTCGCCAAACCAGGCGTGGCCGGCGTCCAGCAGGAGTTTCACCGCCGGGCCGGTACCGGCCATCAGCCGGTCGATCTCCTCGCGCGTCTGGACGATGGTGCCCATGTGGTGGTGATAGACGAGATCGATACCCTGTTCCGCGGCGTATTCGGCCAGACCCCCAACCCCGGCGCAAAAGGCCGGCCACCTCTCCTCCTCCAGCACCGGCTTGTCCTTCAGCGCCACGGCATCGTTGCCGTGTATGGCGTTCGAGGTCTCGCAGACGATGCAGACCTTGCAATCATTCACCTTCAGCATGTCGAGATGCGGCTGGATGGAGCGCTTCTCGGTCTCGATGTCGTTGGCGAGCAGGTTGGTCGAGTGCCAGCCGGAAACGAAGACGAGGCCATGCGCGGCCAGAACTTCTTTCAGCGTCGCACCGTCGGAGGGCATCTTGTGCCCCTTCTCGATGCCGGCAAAACCGATCTCGGCCGCCTCGCGCAGGCACTGCTCCAGCGGGATATGCCCGCCGATGGAGTGATCGTCGTCGTTGGACCAGGCGATGGGATTGGTGCCGTAGCGGATCATCGGTTGGCCTCCTGTCCCCTGCCGGCGAGACTTCGACGTTCAGGCATGGATCCTCGGGTCAAGCCCGCGGATGACGAAGTTGAGATGCTCGCCGCAATTCTCCTACGCAGGTGACTGGCGGAAAGGCTCACTGCACTCTTCATCCTCGGGCTTGACCCGAGGATCCATGCCTGACCATCGCCACACCACCTGCGGCCAACCATTTCTTTCATTCAAACTCTCTCCTTGAGCGCGGCCTCGTAACGGGTGCGCGCCGTGTTGACTTGCTCGCGCTCAGAGACTTCCGGCACGGCCACGTCCCACCAGTGGCCGCCGGCCCCGGTGGAGGGGTAGGGATCGGTATCGATCACGACAACGAACGGCCCGTCGGCCGCCCGCGCCCGCGCCAGCGCATCCTCCAGTTCGGCGATCGAGCCGGCTTTCTCCGCATGCGCACCCATCGACGCCGCATGCGCGACGAAGTCGATCTGCGACGGGTTCACGTGGTGCGCATGGTCGAGCAAATTGTTGAACTCGGCCCCGCCGGTCGACATCTGCAGCCGGTTGATGCAGCCGAAGCCGCGATTGTCGGTGACGACGACGGTGATCTTGATGCCCATCGTCACCGCCGTGGCGAGCTCCGAATTCATCATCATGTAGGAGCCGTCGCCGACCATCACGACCACGTCGCGGTCCGGCTCGGCCATCTTGATGCCCATCCCGCCGGCGATCTCGTAACCCATGCAGGAATAGCCGTATTCCATGTGATAGGAGCCGGGGTGCCCCGCCTTCCACAGCTTGTGCAGTTCGCCCGGCATGGTGCCGGCCGCGCACATGACAACGGTATCCTCGGTCGCCGCGCGCTGCACGGCGCCGATCACCTGCATGTCGGTCGGCAGCGCGTTGGTGTCCGTCGGCGCGGCCGTCACCGCGTCGGCAGCGGCGAACCAATCCGCCTTCAGCTTCGGCTGGGGCGGATCGAAGCGCTTGTCGCCCAGCGCGCGCCACAGCGCCTCAAGCCCGACGCATGCATCCGCGCAAAGGGGGACCGCGCCGTGCTTGACCGCGTCATAGGCGTTGACGTTCAGGCTAACGAGCCTGCGCCCAGGCCGCGAGAACAGCGACCACGAGCCGGTGGTGAAATCCTGGAACCGCGTGCCGACACCGATCACCACGTCCGCCTCCGCACAGCGTGCGTTGGCGCTCGACGAGCCGGTCACGCCGACCGGACCGAGGTTGAGCGGATGGTCCCACGGCAGTGCCGACTTGCCGGCCTGGGTCTCGACCACAGGGATCTGATGGGCCTCGACGAAGAATTGGAACGCCTCGTGGGCGTCGGAATAGTGCACGCCGCCGCCGGCGACGATCACCGGCGCCTTTGCGTTTGCGATGATCTTAGCCGCCTCCTCGACCTCGACCGGATCGGGCTGCACGCGGCGCTGGCGCCAGATCTTCGGTTCGAAGAAGTTTTCCGGCCAATCATAGGCTTCCGCCTGCACGTCCTGGCAGAAGGCGAGCGTCACCGGACCGCAATCGGCCGGGTCGGTCATCGTGCGGAAGGCGCGCGGCAGCGCCGTCAGAAGCTGCTCCGGCCGGGTGATGCGGTCGAAATAGCGCGAAACCGGGCGGAAGCAGTCGTTGACGCTGACGGTTCCATCGCCGAAATCCTCCACCTGCTGGAGCACCGGGTCCGGCCCACGATTTGCAAACACGTCGCCCGGCAGGAAGAGCACCGGCAGCCGGTTCACGTGGGCAAGGGCCGCCGCCGTCACCATGTTCGTGGCGCCGGGGCCGATGGAGGAAGTGACGGCCATGGCGCGGCGGCGGCGGAGCTGCTTGGCGTAGGCGATGGCCGCGTGGGCCATGGATTGCTCGTTGTGGCCGCGATAGGTGGGCAGCTTCTCGCGCTCGGCGTAAAGCGCCTCGCCGAGGGCGGCCACATTGCCGTGGCCGAAGATCGCCCATACACCGGCGAGGAACGGCACGCCGTCCTCGTTCAACTGCGCGGCCAGATAGCGGGTCGCGGCCTGGGCGGCGGTCAGTCTGATCGTCTTCATGCGGCCCTCCCTTGTTTGGCCCGTGCGCGGTCCCACACCTGGCACAGGGATTGATATTTTCGCGCCATGGCAGCGATGGCGTCCTCGTCGCCGATCTCGCCGGCGAACCAGCGCCGCGCGGCCTCGCCGAAGATGGTGCGGCCCACGGCGAAGCCCTTGACGAGGTCGAAGCCGGCGGCGACCGCGAAGCTCTCCTCCAGTTCCTCGGCCGGCGCGTCGAGGCCAAGGACCACGATGCCGCGCGTATACGGGTCGTTGCGCGTGATCGCGTTGCAGGCATTCTTCCATGCCTTTTGCGAGGTCATGGGCTCGAGCTTCCACCAGTCGGGATAGACACCGATCTCATAGAAGCGCTCGATCACGGCGGCGGCTGCCTGGTCGTCAGCCGCACGCACCTTGGATGGGACGATCTCGAGCAGCATCTCCAGCCGGTTGCGGCGGCTGGCAGCGAAAAGCCGTTTGACGACGTCCTCCTGCCGCGCCTTCGTCCCGGCATCGTCGTCGGGGTGATAGAAGCACAAGACCTTCACCACGTGCTCCAGCGGCCACTCGACCAGCCCGCCGAAATCCGGCCCGATCTCCGGCTCCAGTTCGAGCGGGCGCGAGCCCGGCCATTCCACCGGGCGGCCGATCCACAGCCCGCTGCCGGCGGCGCGGTAGAGCGCCTCGCGCCCATGCCTGCCGTCGCACAGGATGCCGTAGCCGGAGTTGCCGCCGGCTACCCGCTGCGCGGCCTCCAGGCACAGCACCTTGAAATCGCCGATGCGCGCGCGTGGCACCCCGATGTCGTGGGCCATCTCCTCGAGTTGCATGCGGTGGTCGAAGGCGAAGACGCGCATCTCCGACCGATCGCCTTTGCGCGTAGTGGACCAGTGGACCTGCTCGAGCGCGGCATCCTTGCGCAGCGCTCGGTTCCGGATGCCGGTGCGGAAGAAGTACTGCAACTCCTCCCACGAGGGATACGCCGGCGTGCAGCCATGGCGGGAAACGGCGAAGGCGCCGCAGGCATTGGCGTATTTCAGCGTGGTCGGCCAGTCCTCGCCCGTAAGCCACCCTTTCAGGAGCCCTGCCATAAAGCCGTCGCCGGCACCCAGCACGTTGAAGACCTCGATGGGGAAGTGCTCGCCCGCCACGCCTTCATCCAGCGTATCGGGAATGTCGCCAGTGAAGGCGGCCGCCCCCATGGGGCCGCGCTTGCACACGAGCACGGCATCGGTCAGCCGGCGGACTGCGCGCAGCGCTTCAATCGTGTCGGTGGAGCCGCCGGCGATATGGAACTCCTCCTCCGTCCCGACGATCAGGTCGAACAGCGGCAGCGTCTTCTGCAGCTTGGCCGTCACGCGCCCGGACTCGATGAAGCGGCTTTCGCCGGCGCCATGGCCGGCAAGCCCCCAGAGATTGGGGCGATAGTCGATATCGAGCGCGGTCTTCGCCCCGCTCTCGCGCGCAAGCCGCAGGGCCTTCAGCACCGCCGCTTCCGTGCGCGGATGGGAAAGGTGCGTGCCGGTGGCACAGACACAGCGCGTCTCGGCGATGAAGGCTGGGTCGATATCGTCCTCGCAAAGCGCCATATCGGCGCAATCCTCGCGGTAGAAGATCAGCGGAAACTGCTCCTGGTCGCGGATGCCGAGGAGCACGAGAGCCGTCAGTCGCTCCGGATCGGTCTTTACGCCGCGTACATCGACGCCTTCACGCTCAAGCTCCTCGCGGATGAAGCGGCCCATATGCTCGTCGCCGACGCGCGTGATCAGCGCCGATTTGAGCCCCAGCCGCGCCGCGCCGGCGGCGATGTTGGTCGGCGAGCCACCGATATATTTGTTGAAGGAGCCCATGTCCTCCAGCCGGCCGCCGACCTGGGCGCCGTAAAGGTCGACGGAGGAGCGGCCGATGGTGATGACGTCGAGGGGCTTTGCCATGTTACTCTTCCCTCATCCTTTTTCGCGGTTCCGAGCGGCTGTCGTCCCAACGGCGACTACCAGTGTGACAGCGAGCGAGAGCGTGGCGGAAAGCGAGCGGAAATCGCCGAAATCGGCCTCCGACACGGTGAGCAGCAGTTGTGTTACCGGCCGCAGCGGGCTTGCCGGCGAGTCGGTGATCGCCACCACGTCGGCGCCGGCGCGACGGCCGGCATCTGCCAGTTCCACCGTCTCGGACGAGTAGGGCGAGAAGGTCACCGCGATCACGGCGTCGCCGGCGCGAATGGCATGACGGCTGTCGAGCTTGCCGACGCAATCGTGGAGCATGGTCGGCACGTTCATCTTCTCGAAGGCATAGGCTAGATAGGCGGCAACGGAGAACGCCCGGCGCAGGCCGACGATGTGCACCATGCGCGCCTTCGACAGCACCTCGATCGCCGATTCGAGAATGTCCGGGTCCACGGTCGTGGCGAGGTTTTCCAGCGACGTCCGGCCCGCATCTATGAACTCGGCCAGAAGTGCGGTCGGGCTGCCGGTCCCGCTTTCGCGCAGCTTTTCGAGCCGTGTTGCGTAGTCAGGCCAGTTCTGCGCGTAGGCGTCGCGGAAGAGGCGCTGCATCTGGGAGAAGCCGGAAAAGCCCAGCACCTGGCAGAAACGCATGCAGGCCGAAGGCTGCACGCCCGCCGCCTCGGCGATCTCGGCCACCGTGGAGACGGCTATGCGCTCGGGATTCGCCGCCACATAGTCCGCGCACTGCCTGAGCCGCTTCGGAAGGTCGTCGGCGACCTCAACGATACGGTCGAGCAGTTCTTCGATGCTGGCCGGTGCAGGGCGTGCGTCCATGCGCTGTCCTTCAGTCCCGGAGATCATCTCTCCCTGCCGTCGCTCCACGGCGTCTCCAAACCTCCCCGGCCGAAGCCGGGCCGCGGTCACATCACCTCCGACATCTTCACGGCCCGCCCCTCGGCAAGCGAACGGTAGCCGGCCTCCGCCAGCGCCAGCGCCTTGAGCCCGTCCTCGCCGGTGGGAGCGGCCGGCCGACCGCCGGAGACGGCGGCGATGAAGGCCGCCATCTCGGCTGCATAGGCTTCGGTATATCGTGTCATGAAGAAATCGTGCAGTGGCGGCCTCGTGTAGCCCTCGACGGTCGCGATCTCGATCGAAACGGGCCGCTGGTTCTCCGCCGCGACGGCTCCCCTGGAGCCATGGACCTCGATGCGCTGGTCGTAGCCGTAGGTGGCCCGACGCGAGTTGGAGATGGCGCAGTGCTTGCCGCTCGCGGTGGTGAGCACCAGCGAGACGCTGTCATGGTCGCCGAGCGCCCCGATCTCGGGGTCGACCAGGACCGAGGCCGTGGCGAAGACGGTTTCGGGCTCCTCGCCGAGCAGGAAGCGCGCCATATCGAAGTCGTGGATCGTCATGTCGCGCAGGATGCCGCCGGACGATTTGATGTAGCCGGCCGGCGGCGGGCCGGGATCGCGCGAGGTGATCTGCACCATCTCGACAGTGCCGATCCTGCCTTCGTCGATCGCTGCACGCACGGCAGCGAAGTGGGGGTCGAAGCGGCGGTTGAAGCCGACCATCAGCGTGGCGCCCATTTCCTCCACCACCTTCAGGCAGGATTTCACCCGGGCGAGATCGAGATCGATGGGTTTCTCGCAGAAGATCGCCTTGCCCGCCCGGGCGAACCGCTCGATGAGGTCGGCGTGTGTGTCGGTCGGCGTGCAGATGACGACGGCGTCGATATCGTCCGCCTTCTCGGTCTCTTCGACCGTACGCACCGCACAGCCATAGGCGGAAGCGATGGCGTTCGCCGCATCGGCAAAGGCGTCGGCGACGGCCACGAGTTCCGCGTCCGCGTTCGCGGAGATCGCCTTGGCATGGACCTTGCCGATACGCCCGGCGCCGAGGAGGCCGAATTTCACTGTCATTTTCCGTTGTCTTTCACAATTGGAAGATTGCTCTTTTCGGTTCGCAACGGGCCTACTCGGGATAGGCCCCTGCCATGTTCTGGTCGCAGTCGATGATCGCTCCGGTCATGACGCTCGACGGGGCGAGAGAAGATAGGTTGCAAGCGGCGCGGTCCGACAAGCCGGCCCGCCTCGGCGATCAGGGCACGGCAATTGTCGACGATGCCGAGGTCGGCGGCCACGAAGTGTGCCTCGCAGCCGAGGGCCGCAAGCTCCGTCGCGGCGGCTCGGCCCTTCTCGCGATCGCGCCCGGAGAGCACCAGCCGCCTGCAGCCTTCTTCCACAAGCTGCCGGGCGACGGCGAGGCCGAGCCCTTGTGTGCCTCCCACGATGACGGCGGATGTGCCCTTGTTCTGCATGACGGGTCCGAAATGGTTACACTTGCTGCGACGGTGCCCCTTCCTGCGGCCTGCGCCGCAGGAAGGGCGGAGATCAGATGTAGCTCGCGTTCTCGTGCACGCCGGACTTCACCCCGGTGATCAGCGAGACCACCTCGTTGCCGTCGGTCTTGTCGGCCTCCAGCATGCCGGCGATACGGCCGCGGCGGAAGACCCAGATCTTGTCCACGAGATTGAAGACCTGGCGCAGGTTGTGGCTGATGAGGATGAGCGGAATGCCCTGCTCCTTCAGGCCGCGGATGATGTTCTCCACCTGCGTTGTCTCCTGTACGCCGAGGGCTGCCGTCGGCTCGTCCATGATGATCAGCCTGGAGGCGAAGCTCGCCGCGCGCGAGATCGCCACACACTGGCGCTGTCCGCCCGACATGTTGGCTATGTTGTTGCGCAGGTTCGGGATCTTCACGCCGGTGCGTTCCAGCGCCTCCATCGAGCGCTTGACCATCTTCTTCTCGTTGAGGAAGCTGAAGGGGCCGAGATTGAAGTAGACCTCCTCGCGTCCGAGAAAGATGTTCGACGGCACGTCGAGGTCGTCTGCGAGCGCCAGGTTCTGGAACACCGCCTCGATGCCGACGTCGCGCGCATCGATGGGACTGTGGAACTCCACCTCCCTGCCCTCGAAGAAGATCTTGCCGGCCGTCGGTTGCTCCACGCCGGTGATCTGGCGCACGAAGGTGGATTTACCGGCGCCGTTGTCGCCGACGATGGCAACGTGCTCGCCCTCGTGGAGCGTGAAGTCCGCGCCCTCCAGCGCATGCACGCCGCCATAATATTTGGACAGGCCTTCGGTCTGAAGGACGATCCGGGGGTCGCTTTGGGTCATTTCCTTACCTCACGCCTCTCGCGGCTCACCGCGCGTTTGTCCGGAACCGCTGGCGGTAGACGTCGGCCACCACGGCGGCGACGATGATCGCGCCCATGATCATCTCCTGATAGTAGGCGCTGAGCCGCAGGAAGGTGAAACCGGAGATGATGACGCCGAAGATTACGGCGCCGATGACCGTGCCGACGACCGTACCGCGGCCGCCCGAAAGCGACACGCCGCCGATCACCGCCATGGCGATGGCCTGCAGCTCGTACATCATGCCCATGCCCGCCTGCGCGGTCAGCCCGCGTGCAGCGATGACGATGCCCGCCAGCGATGCCAGAATGCCGGCGATCGAATAGACCAGGATCAGGTGCCGCTCGACATTGATGCCGGAGACCCGTGCTGCGTCTTCGTTGGAGCCGATCGCATAGGTATGCTTGCCGTAGACGGTGTACTTCAGGGCGATATGGAACAGCAGGGCAACCAGGAGAAAGATCACCACCGGCATCATGCCCTGGCCGATGGCCGCGTAACTATCGGTCGGGAAGGAAACCGGCTGGCCACGCGTGTACCACTTCGCCGCACCGCGCGCGGTGACCATCATCCCCAGCGTGGCGATGAAGGGCGGAATCCGCGTGTAGGCGATAAGCGCGCCATTGATGAAGCCGGCGGCCAATCCGCAGGCGAGCCCCGCCAGCACCGGGATTGCGACCGGCAGGTCCGTGAGACTCGGATAGACCGCGCGCGGATAGCTGCTGACCTGGGCCAGACTCATGGACACCATCGCCGTCAGCCCAACTATGGAGCCCGACGACAGGTCGATGCCGCCGGTGATGATCACCTGCGTGACGCCGACGGCAATGATGCCGACGACTGCCACCTGAAGGATCATGATGCTCAGGCGCTGCGTGTTGAAAAGAAAGCTCTGGCCCTGGAACACCCAGCCCAGAATCTCGAAGATGAGCGCTATGCCCGCCAGGCCGATGAGCGCATTGAGCTCGTGGGACCGCGGTTTCCTGCCGCTCTCCGTGACCGCCGGGGCGGCAACCGATTCCGCCTGGCTCGTGACAGTTCTTTCCGCCATGCCGACCTCCCTTTGAGGCACCCGGTGCCGGACCGGGTGCCGGACCGCCGGCGGGCAGGCAGCCTGCCCGCCGGAACGGCCGTCATCAGTTCATGCTCGTGAACTTGTCCATGTTCTCGGGCGTGACGAGCTGGAAGGGAATGTAGACCTTCTGGTCCTCGATCCCTTCGCCGCTGGCAAGCTTCAGCGCCGTGTCGACGGCGCCCTTGCCCTGGCCGGTGGCATCCTGGAACACGGTCACGTCGAGATCGCCGGCTTTCATGGCCGCCAGGGCATCCTGGGTGGCGTCCACGCCGCCGACGATCATCTCGTCCATCGAAATGCCCGCCGCCTTCATGGACTGGATGGCGCCGATGGCCATCTCGTCATTGTTGGAGACCACCGCATCGAACTGGAGTCCGGCCGAAAGCCAGTTGGTCATCAGATCGGCGGCTTCGGTGCGCTGCCAGTTAGCGGTCTGCTCCTCGACGATTTCCATGAAGGAGCACTCGTCGGTGGCGATCACTTCGTGCACGTCCTGGGTGCGCATGCGCGCGGCCTGGTTCGACAATTCGCCCATCATGACGACGATCTTGGCGCCTTCATCCTTGCCCTGCTCCTTCAGGAGCCGGCAAACCTCCTGCGTTTCCAGCGTGCCGGACTCGCGCTCATCGGAGGCCACGAAGGCCTGGTTCTCGGGAAGCTCGTCGACATTCACCGGCTCGCGATTGACATAGACGAGCGGCACGCCCGCGTCCGCGGCGGCCTTACTCATCGCCACGGTGGCATCGGTATCGACCGGGTTGACGATGACCGCGTCCACGCCGGAAGCGATGAAGTTCTGGATCTGGTTGAGCTGCTTGCCGACATCGTTCTGTGCGTCCTCGATCTGCAGTTCGACATCGTCCAGTTCGGCGGCGTAGTCCTGCATGCCGTTGCGCAGGACGGTCAGGAAATTGTCGTCGAACAGCGCCATCGAGACGCCGATCGTCTCGGCCATGGCCGAGGTGGTCATCAGCGCCGAAACGGCCGCGCCCAGCAAAAGCTTCTTCATTTGGTTGCTCCTCCACATGGGTTGGGTGTCCGGCGGCACCCGGCTTGACCGGAATTCCGAGGGGGGAAGCAGGCGCCGGAGGGAAGACCTCCGCAGGCTCCACCCTGCCGCTTCTCCTCTCTCGAGAATGGAACATTCTCGCCAAATTGGCGACGATATAAAATATTTATTCCATTTTTGTCCGCACCGTCAAGGAAATTCCACAGCCTTAGGCGGCGTATCGGCGCACACCCTCCGCCACGAAGCGCATACTTTGCGCCAGCGCGGCCTGGCGGTCGGGCATCCGGTGCACAGATTCGGAAAACGGCTCGAAGGAGACGCAGCCCGCATAGCCGGCGTCCATCAGCGTGCGAAGTTGACCGATGTTGCCGAGCCGGTCGCCGTCGTCGACGAGGACCCGGTGCCCGTCGCGCATGCGGTCGGTTTCGAGGGCGCCTTCGGTCACGCCGGAGATGTGAACCAGGCCCGTGTGCGCGGCAAAGAACCGTGTTTCCCCGGCCAGATGATGGTGAAACGTATCGTGGACGAGACGGAACGTACTGCCGGCCTGAAGGGCCTCGATGGCCTCCACCGCCTCGGCCTTGCAGCGCAGCGACGACGTCTCGAACCCGAGCGGCTCCACCAGGCCGACGATCCCTGCCTCCGCGAGCATCGGCCGCAAAGCCTTCAGCGCGATGCGTAGATTGGCCTGCCGCTCGCCGTTGGCGCGGCCCGTGCCGTCATTGGTCGGCACCAGCACCAGGGCTTCCGCCCCGCAGGCGCGGGCGTAGGCGATAAGCGCCCGCGCCTCCTCTTCGCGCGCGCCGTCCCAAGCGTTGAAACGCTGCAGCGCATTGATGGAGAGGATGCGCATTCCATGTTCATCGGCCGCACGCGCCACCGAGGCCGGCGGCGTGCCGTCGGCGATTGCATTGCCGGCGATGTCGTTGCGGATTTCGATGCCGGCCGCGCCGAGATCCCTTGCGAGTTCGCAAAGAGCGGAAATGGAAAGATCAGGCGCACACATGTGGTTGAGTGCGAAAACCGGATCGTGCGCGACCATGCTCAAAGCTCCTCCCAATGTCAGGCTCCCCTACCCACGAGCATGAGCAGAGGAGCCGCGCCGGTCAACGCATTCTTGAAAGAATATCTATCATATGTGATAGATTTAACGTCCTTGCTCCTCTCTCAAACCTCATAAACTTTCAGGAACATGCAAGGTGGGGGAAAGGAAGATCTGGCCCGGTGTTTCCGACGGACCGTTGCGCACCGCGCTCGCCATATGTTCCAGAAGCAGGCGGCAGAGCCGGGGCAGCGGCGTGGCGATGGCGGCGACGATCAGATGCTCCTGCAGGGCGGCGGCGGAATCGGGCGTCAGCTCGTTGACGACGACCGCCGGCAGCGGATGGGGCGGTTCGTCGCGCAACGCGCCGATGGCGCCTTCCATCCCACCGCCGGCCACGTAGAAGCCAGCGATGTCCGGGTGCCGGTCGAGAAGACTGAGCGTCGCCTCGTAAGTGACCTGGCGGGTCTCCATGTTCACCAGCGTCTCCAGGATCTCGAACTGCGGCGCATATTCCCGGAAATAGCTGCGAAAGCCGGTTTCGCGCAGCTCATGCCCGTGCCAGCGGTGGCTGCCGACGAAGATCGCCACCTTGCCCGTGCGCGGCGCGGTGCGGGAAATGAGCCACGCGGCCATGCGCCCGACCTTCAGATTGTTGAGCCCGACATAGCTTTCCCGCACTCCTTGGGCGAAATCGGACAGGAGCGAGAAGACCGGCTTTCCCTCCGCCTTCAGCTTGTCCACGGCCTGGGTGACGGCATGGTGGTCGAGACTGGTGGCGGCAATGGCCTGGGCGTTGCGGCCGAGCACCTCCAGCCGTTCGGCCACCGCCGTCGGCGTCTGGTTCGCCACATATTCGATATGCGCATTGACGCGCACGTCGGCCATTGCGTCGGCCGCCTCCTGCAAGGCTTCGCCGAAGGCCTGGTAGAAGGGTTGCTTCTCCTTCTGCAGCAGGAAGGCGAAATCCATCTTCGGTCGGCCGGCGGTGATGCGCTGGCGGATGAGTGCGGTGGCGTGATAGCCGATCTCCTCGGCCGCCTCGTAGACCCGCCGCGCCGTTTCCTCGCGCACCCGGTGGCGGCCGTTCAGCACGCGGTCCACCGTGGCCACGCTCACGCCCGCCTTCTGCGCCAGATCGGCAATGGTGGGCCGCCTACCCAAGAATTCCTCCCGCAATCATAGCCATCATTCAATTCCATCATATCCTGATGGAAAATGATAGAAAAGATTGCATTGATCTTGAGCTGCGTGCCGGCCCTGCATAGCATCGGCGCTATTGGAGGAGGTAAGACGGCATGGGCAAACGCGACTACAGCCTCGTCGGCCCCGACGCCCGGCGCGCGGTGGAAACCGGCCTCGCCTCGGCGGAATGGTACCATACGGACATTCCCCGCAAAGAGATGAAGGCGCTGATGAAGCGCAGCGACGGGCCGGCCATCCGCGACACGGTCACCTGGCTCGGCTCGATGGCCGTGTTTGCAGGGGCGGCGGTCTGGCTCTGGCCGTCGGCGTTGTCAGTTCCCTTCTTCCTAGCCTACGGCGTGCTCTACGGCTCGGCCGGGGACTCGCGCTGGCACGAATGCGGCCACGGCACCGCCTTCAAGACACGCTGGATGAACGATGCGGTCTACCAGATCGCCTCCTTCTTCATGATGCGTAATCCGGTGACCTGGCGCTGGAGCCACGCGCGCCACCACACCGATACGATTATCGTCGGCCGTGATCCGGAAATCGCCGTCATGCGCCCGCCCGATCTTGTGCGCCTGGTGCTCAACTTCTTCGGCATCATCGATGTCTGGCATGCGACGATCGACATGGTCCGCAACGCCGCCGGCATCGTCACCGCGGAGGAACAGACCTTCATCCCCGAGCAGGAGCAGCCGAAAGTGGTGCGAATCGCCCGCATCTGGGTGGCGATCTACGCCGCCACCGCCGCGGCGGCGATCTCGACCGGCTCGATCCTGCCCTTCCTTCTGATCGGTGGCCCGCGGCTCTACGGCGCCTGGCACCACGTGATGACCGGCCTCTTGCAGCATGGCGGTCTGGCCGACAACGTCACCGACCACCGGCTCAACAGCCGCACGGTCTACATGAATCCGATAAGCCGCTTCATCTACTGGAACATGAACTACCATGTGGAGCATCACATGTTCCCCATGGTGCCCTACCACGCGCTGCCGAAGCTGCATGAGATGATCAAGCACGACCTGCCGGCACCGAACAGGTCGATCCTCGACGGCTACCGCGAGATGCTGCCCGCCTTCCTGCGACAGCTTCGTTACGAGGATTATTTCATCAAGCGCGAACTGCCACCGACGGCGAAGCCCTACCGGGCCAAGTTTCACGAAGTCGAGGCGCCATTGGCAGCGGAATGACAACGGACTGAATTGTGCCGATGGCGGCGTGTCGATGTTCAGGCATGGATCCTCGGGTCAAGCCCTAGGATCCATGCCGTACCGGTCCAACATCGCCAGAGCCGATGCGGCACGCCGCTGACGCAAGACAGGAAAACTCAGGGAGGTTCCCAATGACTCAATGGGTGGAAGCATGTGCCGTCGACGCTGTCGATGAAGAGGACCTGACCCGTTTCGACCATGACGGGCGCACCTTTGCCATCTATCGCAGCCCCGAGGACGAATTCTTCGCCACGGACGGCCTTTGCACGCACGAGCATGTGCACCTCGAAGACGGGCTGGTGATGGACCACATCATCGAATGTCCGAAGCACAACGGCCGCTTCGACTACCGCACGGGCGAGGCCAAGGGCGCGCCGGCCTGCATCAACCTCAAGACCTATCCCGTGAAGGTCGAGGACGGCCGCGTCTTCATCGACGTGGCCTGACGGCGATGGGCGATATCGTCATCATCGGCGCCGGCGAGTGCGGCGTGCGCGCCGCCTTCGCACTGCGCGAGGCGGGCCATGCGGGCGGCGTCTTCCTCGTCGGAGAGGAACCGCACTTGCCCTATGAGCGCCCACCGCTTTCCAAGACGGCGCCGGCCACGCCCAAGGTCATTGCCGAGGAGCCGCGCTACGCCGAGGCCGGCATAGAGCTCATGCTGGGCAGCCGCGTCGAGGGCATCGACCGCGCCGCAAGATGCGTCCAGCTCACCGATGGCAGAGCGCTTCGCTATGACCGGCTCCTGATCGCCACCGGCGCCCGCGCACGCCGCTTTCCCGGCATGGAGGCGACGCGCACCTTGCGCAGTCTCGACGATGCCCGGGCCATTCTCGACGCACTGGCGCCCGGCCGCCGGCTCGCCGTCATCGGCGGCGGCTTCATCGGGCTGGAGCTTGCCGCCACCGCGCGCAAGCTCGGCGCCGAGGTGACGGTCGTCGAAGCCGCGGGCCGGCTTATGGCGCGCATCGTTCCGCCAGAGATCGCCGAGACCATGGCCGAGCGCCACCGTGCCGAAGGCGTCGAGCTCGTACTGGGCGCCGGTGTCACGGATGTGCGCGGGGACCGCATCACCCTTGCCGACAACCGCATGATCGAAGCGGACCTCGTGGTGGCCGGCGTGGGCGCAGTGCCGGAAACGCGGCTTGCCGCTCAAGCCGGCCTTGAGATCTCCGACGGAATTGCCGTTGACGGTCGGCTCGCCACCAGCGACCCGAATATCTTTGCCGCCGGAGACTGCTGCTCTTTCCCTTTGAACGGAGCGCGCGTCCGGCTTGAGAGCTGGCGCTGCGCCCAGGATCAGGGGGCGCATGCCGCACGGGCCATGCTGGGCGCCGAAGAGGCCTTCTCCCGGATCCCGTGGTTCTGGTCCGATCAGTACGATCTGACGCTGCAGGTCGCCGGCTTGCCCGATGCCTCGCTGGGCCATATCCGCCGCGAACTCGGCGGCGGCGCCTTCATCCTGTTCCAGATCGACCGGCAGGGCCGGTTGGTCTGCGCCAGCGGCGTGGGGACGGGCAATGCGGTGGCCAAGGATATCCGGATTTCCGAGATGCTCATGGAAAAGAACATTGCACCGGATCCCGACCGGCTTGCCGACCCGGCGGTCAATCTCAAGACGATACTGAAAGAGAAGAAAGCATGAAGAAGCCCAATCGCAAGACGGTCGCGGACCTGCGCGCGCTCAGGGGCGAGCGTCCGCTGGCCATGCTGCGGGTCGAGACTCTGGAGGAAGCCGAAGCCGCGGAGCTGGCCGGTATCGACATGGTCTCCGTGCCGCCTCCGCTGATACTTGATCCCGCCTTCCGCGAGGCCGCGCCCACACTCTTTGCCATTCCGGGCGACAATTTCTACGAGATCGGCACGACGGAGGATTTCATCCGCTGGGCCTTCCGGCTCTACAAGGCAGGCGCGGACGCGGTCTACTGCTCGGCAGGCACGCACACCATCCGTCGCCTCGCCGAGGAGGGCATCCCGGTCTGCGGCCATGTCGGCCTCATCCCCTCCAAGGCCACCTGGACGGGCGGCTTCAAGGCCGTCGGCAAGACATTGGAGACGGCGCAGCTCGTCTGGCGCCAGGTGCAGGCACTCGAGGAGGCGGGCGCCTTCGCGGCCGAGATCGAGGTCGTGCCGGAGGCGATCGCCACGGAAATCGCACAGCGCAGCACGCTCTTCATGATCGCGATGGGGGCGGGTGCCGGATGCGATGCGCAGTATCTCTTCTCCGACGATGTGCTCGGCGCCAACACCGGTCACGTACCGAGGCATGCCAGGACCTATCGCAACTTTGCCGCCGAGTTCGCCCGGCTTCAGGAAGAGCGCGTCGGCGCCTACCGCGAATTCGCGAGCGACGTGCGCTCCGGCGCCTATCCTGAGGCGGGGCACAAGGTCGCGACGGACGAGAAAGTGCTTTCGCGCTTCCGTGATTGGCTGGAGGCGCAATAGGGGGTAAACGAGTCTTGAACTGGACCGTTGTGCCTGTATGGCCCATTCAGGCATGGATCCTCGGGTCAAGCCCGAGGATGACGAATGGAGGGATGCTTCTGTTAACCGCCAACGCCGGAGATTTGCGGAGACGCCTGCACTTTCGTCATCCTCGGGCTTGACCCGAGGATCCATGCCTGAACGTCGACGCAGCGCCGGCGGCCAACAAGGCCTGCTGGTGTAAGCCCCTTCCTCCATTCTGCGCCACTTCACCGTCAAGAGCAGCCACATGAGCGAAAAGAACTTCGACATAAACCTTTCCTGCGAGGACCGGCCGGGCATCGTCGCCGCCGTAACGACGGAACTCGCCTCCCTTGGCGCCAACATTGCCGAATCCAACCAGTTCTGGGACCGGCAGACGAACCGCTTCTTCATGCGGATTTCCTTCACCGTTCCCGATGACACAGGGCGCGGCCGGATCGCCCGCGCGCTGGAGCCGGCAATCGCCCGTTTCGACATGAAGACCGCGCTCGCCGACCGCTCGCGCCGTCCGAGGATCGTCATCCTGGTCTCGAAGTTCGACCATGCCCTGCTCCATCTCCTCTACCAGATCCGCGTCGGCTGGCTTGACGCCGAGGTGGCGGCGATCGTGTCGAACCACGAGGACTCGCGGCGAACCGCCGAAGCCGAGGGCATTGTCTATCACCACTGGCCGGTGACGAAGGACAACAAGGCCGAGCAGGAGGAGAAGCTGCTTGGGCTGGTCAAGGAGACGGACGCCGATCTGGTGGTGCTAGCCCGCTACATGCAGGTGCTGTCGGACCGGCTTTCCAAGCGGCTCTTCGGGAAGGTCATCAACATCCACCATTCCTTCTTGCCGAGCTTCAAGGGCGCCAAGCCCTACCACCAGGCGCACGAGCGCGGGGTGAAGCTGATCGGCGCCACGGCGCATTACGTGACGCCGGACCTCGACGAGGGACCGATCATCGAGCAGGAGACCGAGCGCGTCACCCATGCCATGAGCGCGGAGGATCTCGTCGCCGCCGGCCGCGACATCGAAAGCCGGGTGCTCGCACGTGCGGTGAAGTTGCATCTCGAGGGTCGAGTGATGCTCAATGGGCAGAAGACGGTGGTGTTCGCGAAGGGGTGAGGCGCGGTTTTGCCGCGCAATCTCCACAGCGGTAGGTAAACGCCTTCAGTGTGCCTGTCGAACGGCTGAACCTCGGGGTTGGGAGAGAAAGGGCCCGTCAGCGCCAAGCGCCCTCGCGCTTCGATTCAGCACAGTCGATAGCTCACCCGATCTCGATCTCGCACCAATGCCGGTACGGCCGCTCCGGCGTGATCACCGGGGAGGGGAAGTGCGGATGGTTGATCGCGTCGGGAAAGTTCTGGTCCTCCAGGCAAAGGCCACCGAAGCGCGGGTAATGCCGGCCATCAAGGCCGGGGACGGGAACGTGCATCATCCCGCCCGTATAAAGCTGTATGCCGGGCTGGTCGGTCCAGAGCCTGAGCGTCAGGGATTCGTCCGGCGCGGTGACCGTGGCAGCGGGGGCGGAAAGATCGCGTTCACCGTCCAGCACCAGATTGTCGTCGCAGGCCAGCGGCCCGCCCGCCGCATCGCATAGACGCCGCGGCTTTCGGAAATCGAGATGCGTGCCCGAAACGGACCGGATCTCGCCGGTGGGGATGAGATCCTCGCCGGTCACGGTATAGGCGTCCGCGGCGACCTCGAGCATGTGATCGCGCACATCGCCCTCGCCCATCAGATTGAAATAATTGTGCTGGACGATGTTGACCGGCGTCGGCCGGTCGGTGTCGGCGCCGAAATCGAGGCGCAGGCGATTGCCTTCGAGCTGGTAGGTGACGGTGATCGCCAGACGACCCGGATAGCCCATCTCTCCGTCGGGGCTGACGAGCCGCAGCCGCACGCCCTCCGCGCCGGACAGCGGCTCCATGTCCCACACCTGCCGGCCGATGCCGCGCGGACCGCCATGCAGATGGTTCTCCCCCTCGTTGGCCGGCAGGCGGTATTCCCGGCCGTCGAGGGTGAAGCGCGAACCGCCGATGCGGTTTGCCACGCGGCCGGCGACCGCTCCGAAATAGGGGCTGTGGGCGGGATAGTCCTCGAAGCGGTCGAAGCCCAGCACGACGGTGCGCTTGCCGCCTGCCACGGGCACGCGCCAGTCGCGGATCGCGGCGCCATAGCTCATGACGGCGATTTCCACGCCGGTCTCGCTGGTCAGCACCGCCTCGAAAACGTCGCGCCCTTCATGAGTGCCGATCTTGCGCGGCGCACCCGCCATCCCTGCCCTCCCCGCTTCAAAGCTCAATTGCGAAACCGCTCAGCGGCAGCCGCACCGGCCAACCCGGCCTCTCTCACAAGGTGCCGAGCCGCGTCCAGGCCGCATCGGCCCTGGACGAGTTCACGCATCCCTGGATAAAGCGCATGCCGTCAAGGCCGTCCTCGACCGTCGGCAGCAGGAGATCCTGCGGCAGCTTCCCGCCGTCGCGGATTGCGCGCAGCGCGCCGGCGGCCTCCGTGTATAAAGTGGCGAAGGCTTCCAGATAGCCTTCGGGATGGCCGCTCGGGATGCGGGTCACCACTGCCGCGGCCTCGTTGGCGCCGGCGCCGGCGCGGGTGATCAGCCGTTTCGGCTCGCCGAGCGGCGTGTACCAGAGATAGTTCGGGTCGGCCTGCACCCATTCGAGACCGCCTTTGGTGCCGTAGACGCGCAGCTTCAGGCCGTTCTCGTTGCCCGGCGCCACCTGGCTCGCCCACAGCACGCCCTTGGCACGGCGCCCGTCCGCGCCTTCGGCGAAGCGCATCAGGACGTGGGCGTTGTCGTCCAGGCGCCTGCCCGGCCCGAAGCTGTCGAGGTCGGCGGCCACGCTCTCGGCCTTCAACCCGGTGACAAAAGTGACGAGCTGATAGGCGTGCGTGCCGATGTCGCCGATCGCCCCGCCGGTTCCGGAACGCGCGGGATCGGTGCGCCAGGACGCCTGTTTCTGGCCCGTCTCCTCGATCGGCTCGGCCAGCCAGTCCTGCGGATATTCCGCCTGCACCAGGAGGATGTCGCCCAGCGCGCCATCCCGCACCATCTGGCGCGCCTGGCGGATCATCGGATAGCCGGAATAATTGTGGGTAAGCACGAAGAACTTGCCGCTCTGCTTCACCGCCTCGACCAGTGCCTTGGCATCGTCGAGGCTGGAAGTCAGCGGCTTGTCGCAGATGACATTGATGCCGGCCTCCAGGAAGGCCTTGGCAGCGGGATAGTGCATGTGGTTGGGCGTGACGATGCTGACGGCCTCGATGCCGTCCGCGCGCGCCGCCTCTTCTTTCGCCATTTCCTCAAAGCTCCCATAGGAGCGCTCCGGGTCGAGGCCGAGTTCCGCGGCGGACGCCCTGGCGCGCTCCGGATCGGAGGAGAGCGCGCCGGCAACGAGCATGTAGTGCCCATCGAGCCGGGCGGCCATGCGGTGGACGGCGCCGATGAAGGCGCCCTGGCCGCCGCCCACCATACCAAGGCGGATCGGACTGGCGGCGGCGGACGTTGCGGATGCTGATACCATTTTCCCCCTCCTTTAAGCGATGCCGAGCATCTTGCGCAGCTTGGCCTTATCGGTCCGGCCGCCGGCGAAGTCGTCGAAGGCCTTCTCTGTTACGCGGATGATGTGGTGCTCGATGAAGGGCGCGCCCTCGGCAGCGCCCTGCTCGGAATCCTTGAGCGCGCACTCCCATTCCAGCACCGCCCAGGAGTCGTAGTCGTACTGGGCGAGCTTGGAGAAGATGCCGTTGAAATCCACCTGCCCGTCGCCCAGCGAGCGGAAGCGGCCGGCGCGCTTCACCCATGGCTGGTAGCCCGAATAGACGCCCTGGCGGCCATCCGGGTTGAACTCGGCGTCCTTCACGTGGAAGGCCGAGATGCGTTCGTGATAGATGTCGATGAAGGCCAGATAATCGAGCTGCTGCAAGAGGAAATGCGAGGGATCGTAATTGATGGTGCAGCGCCTGTGGTTGTCGACCTTCTCCAGAAACATCTCGAAGGTCGCGCCGTCGAACAGATCCTCGCCGGGATGCAGCTCGAAGCCGATGTCGACGCCCTCATCCTCATAGGCGTCCAGAATGGGCTTCCAGCGGCGGGCAAGCTCCGTGAAGGCTTCGTCGATGAGCCCCTCCGGCCGCTGCGGCCAGGGATAGAGATAGGGGAAGGCGAGCGCGCCGGAGAAGGAGACGCTGACGTCCAACCCCATGCTGCGCGAGGCTTTAGCCGCCTTCAGCATGTTGTCGACCGCCCATTTCTGGCGGGCGGGCGGATCGTTGTGCACCTTTTCCGGCGCGAAGCCGTCGAAGGGAATGTCGTAGGCCGGATGAGTGGCGACGAGCTGGCCGAGCAGGTGCGTGGAAAGCTCGGTGATTTCCACCCCTGCCTCACGGCAGATGCCGTTCACCTCGTCGCAATAGTCCTTCGATTCGGCCGCCTTTGCGAGGTCGAAGAGGCGCCCGTCCCAGGCCGGGACCTGTATACCCTTGTAGCCGTGGCCGGCCGCCCAGCGGGCAATGCTCGGCAGCGTGTTGAACGGGGCTTCGTCGCCTGCGAACTGGGCCAGGAAAATGCCCGCACCCTTCATCGTCTTTGCCATTCCATCCTCCCTGAAACATAACTGTGCTCTATGTTGGCACACCCGCCGCGTGAAGCGGCGGGATTACTTGCGCGGCGGCCCCGCCCGTTCGGCCGATGCCGCCCACAGGTTGACGTTCGCGTCGCGGGCGTAATGGTCGATTTCCGCCAGCTCCTCGTCACTGAAATCCGTATTGTCGATCGCGCCCACGCATTCCTCGACCTGTTCCGGCCGGCTGGCGCCGATCAGCGCCGAAGTGACACGCCCGCCGCGCAGCACCCAGGCGATAGCCATCTGGGCGAGGCTCTGCCCGCGGCGCCCGGCTATGTCGTTCAGGGCGCGGATATTGGCGAGGGTGTCCTCCTTCAGGAACTCCTGCCTGAGCGTCTTGCCCTGCGCGGCGCGGCTCTCCTCGGGGATGCCGCCCAGATACTTGCCGGTCAGCATGCCCTGTGCGAGCGGCGAGAAGACGATGGAGCCGATGCCGAGATCGTCGAGGGTGTCGAGCAGCCCGTCCTCCTCCACCCAGCGGTTGATGAGCGAATAGCTCGGCTGGTGGATGAGACAGGGCGTGCCGAGCTCCTTCAGGATCGCCGCCGCCTCGCGCGTGCGCCGGGCATTGTAGGAGGAAATGCCCACATAGAGCGCCCGGCCCGAACGCACGATCCGGTCGAGCGCCATCATGGTTTCTTCCAGCGGCGTCTCGGGATCGAAGCGGTGGGAATAGAAGATGTCGACATAGTCGAGACCGAGCCGCTTCAGGCTCTGGTCGCAGCTGGCGATCAGGTATTTGCGGCTGCCCCACGCACCGTAGGGACCGGGCCACATGTCGTAGCCGGCCTTGGAGGAGACGATAAGCTGGTCGCGATAGCCGGCGAAGTCCGTGCGCAGGATGTCGCCGAAGGCCTCCTCGGCGGAGCCGGGCGGCGGGCCGTAATTGTTGGCGAGGTCGAAATGGGTGACGCCAAGATCGAACGCCTTGCGGCAGATCGCCCGCTTGGCCTCGTGGGCGCGGTCCTCGCCGAAATTGTGCCACAGGCCGAGCGAGATGGCGGGCAGCTTGAGGCCGGAACGGCCGCAGCGCCGGTATTCCATTCGTTCGTAGCGGTTGCCATCCGGTTGCCAGCTCATCGCGTGTCCCTTTGCTCAAACGAAGCGCTGCTTACCAAGATTCAGGGTGGCAGCGGAAAGATCGGCGTTAAACATGGCTTCATGTTCCGCCGCCGTAAAGCCCATGAATGAACTGAGGGATGGAAACGAAGCTTGCTCCAGATGCCTTCAAATCACCGCTTCGAACAAGGCTCGCGTATTTTCCCTGTCCAGCTTGACCGGGTTCCCGCCGGCCGTGGGATCCTGCAGCGCCATCTCCACCATTTCATCGATGCGGTCGGTCGCCACGCCAAGCTCAGACAGCCTCTCCGGCACGCCGAGTTCCGCGCGCAGCTTCAGGACAAAGTCATAGAAGCCGTCGAAGCCGCCGGAAATGCCCATGTAAGCGGCGGCCTGGGCCATGCGCGCCTCGATGGCCGGACGGTTGAAGCGAAGCACCGCGGGCATGACGACGGCGTTCGTCATGCCGTGATGAGTGTTGTAAAGCGCGCCGACGGGATGCGACAACGAATGGACGGCGCCGAGCCCCTTCTGGAAGGCGACCGCGCCCATGGCAGCCGCCGACATCATGTGGCCGCGCGCCTCAATGTCGTCAGGGGTGGCTGACACCTTCGGCAGATTCTCCCTGACGAGCCGCATGCCTTCCAGCGCGATGCCGTGGCTCATCGGGTGGTAGGACGGCGCGCAGTAGGCCTCCAGACAGTGGGCGAAGGCGTCCATTCCGGTGCCCACCGTGATGGCCTTCGGCATGCCGACGGTCAGTTCCGGGTCGCAGATGGTGATCGCTGGAAGCATCTTCGGATGGAAGATGATCTTCTTCACATGGGTTTCGGAATTGGTCAGCACGCCGGCGCGGCCGACCTCGGAGCCGGTACCGGCGGTGGTGGGCACGGCGATGATGGGGGCGATTGCCGCGCTGTCCGCCCGCGTCCACAGGTCGCCGATGTCCTCGAACTCCCAGACGGGCAGCGTCTGGCCGGCCATGAAGGCGACAAGCTTACCGAGATCGAGGCCGGAGCCGCCGCCGAAGGCCACCACGCCGTCATGGCCGCCTTCCTTGAAAGCCTCGATGCCGGCGGCGAGGTTCTTCTCGTTCGGGTTCGGATCGACCTCAGCGAAGATCGCCCGGCCGAGGCCCGCCGTGTCCAGGAGATCGAGCGCCTTCGTCGTGATCGGCAGCGGGGCGAGCCCACGATCCGTCACCAGCAGAGGACGCGTCATGCCCGCCACCTTGCAGGCCTCCGCCAGCTCGCTGATGCGCCCCGCGCCGAAACGGACTGATGTCGGATAGGACCAGTTGGCGGTAAGGCTCATGCTTGGCGCTTTCTCAGGTGGTAGGACTTGGGACGGGTGAGGTTGTGATAGCCGATCTCCGACAGTGCGCCGCCACGGCCGGTCGCCTTGCAGCCGGTCCAGCACAGTGCCGGGTCGAGGTAGTCGGCGCGGTTCATGAAGACGGTGCCGGTCTCGATCCGTTCGCCGAGCCGCATGGCGCGGTCCGGATCGGCGGTCCACAGCGAGGCGGTGAGCCCGTAGAGGCTGTCGTTCATCAGCGTCAGCGCCTCCTCGTCGTCCTTGACGGCCATGATGCCGACGACGGGGCCGAAGCTCTCCTCACGCATGACGCGCATCTGGTGGTTCACGTCGACGAGGACCTGCGGCATCAGATAGGTGCCGCCGTCGTCCTGCGGGAAAAGCTTGGCGTCGATGAGCGCGCGGGCGCCCTGTGCCACGGCGTCCTCCGTCTGCCCGCGCACCACCTCGGCGAAGCGCCGGTTGGCCATGGGGCCGAGGGTAGTCGCCTCCTCGAGCGGGTTGCCGAGCTTCAGCTTCTCCACCCAGGCGACCGCCTTTTCCACGAAGTCGTCGAAAAGGGGTTCGGCGACATAGAGCCGCTCGATGCCGCAGCAGCACTGGCCGGCGTTGAACATGGCACCGTCCATCAGGCCGTCGACGGCCCAGTCGATGTCGGCATCCTCCATCACATAGGCCGGATCCTTGCCGCCGAGCTCCAGCCCGAGCCCGGTGAAAGTACCGGCGGCCGCGCGCTCGATCGCCTGGCCGCCGCCAACGGAACCGGTGAAATTGACGAAGTTGAACCGGCCGCCGGAGATCAGCGCCTCGGTGCCGGCATGGTCGAGGAACAGGTTGACGAAGATCTCCTGCGGCACGCCCGCCTCATGGAAGGCGCGAACTATGCGCTCGCCGACGAGCAGGGTCTGCGTGGCATGCTTGAGCGCCACTGCATTGCCGGCGATCAGCGCCGGCACGACCGTGTTGATCGCCGTCATGTAGGGATAGTTCCACGGCGCGATGACCAGCACCACGCCATGCGGCTCACGGCGGATGGCGCGGCTGAAGAGGTCGGAATCCTCGATCTCGATCGGGGCGAGCGCGCGGGCGGCGATCTCGCTCATATAGTCGGCGCGCTCGTTGAGACCGCCGTACTCGCCACCATAGCGCACGGGCCGGCCCATCTGCCAGGCAAGCTCCGGCACCACCTCGTCCTTCATCTCGTTGAGACGGGCGATCCCCGCCTTCACCAGCGCTATGCGCTCATCCAGCGGCCGGTGCGCCCAGGCCTTCTGGGCCTCGCGGGCGCGACCGATCAGCCGCGCCGCATCGTCGACGGCCATCACGGGACGCTCGGCAAAGACCGAGCCGTCGATAGGTGAGATGCATTTCAGTGTGTTCGTCATGTTACGCTCTTTCAAATCCGCGCCTGACCTCCCAGTCGGTCACCCGGCGGTCGAACTCTTCCTGCTCCCACCGTGCCGCGTGCACATAGTGGTCGATCACCTCGTCACCGAACGCCTTGCGCAGCATTTCCGATCCGTCGAGCGCGGCGGTGGCCTCGCGCAGGGTGTGCGGGATCTCGCGCACATCTTTGCCGTGATAGGCGTCGCCGACATAGGCAGGCTCCAGCGCCAGCTTGTTCTCGATGCCGTCGAGGCCGGCGGCGATCAACGCCGCAAAGGCGAGGTGCGGCGTGAGGTCGGCGCCGCCCACACGGCATTCGACGCGTACGGCCTTGGTGTCGGCGCCGCACACGCGGTAGCCGGCGGTGCGGTTGTCCATGGACCAGATCGCCTTGGTGGGCGCGAAGGTGCCGGCGGCGAAGCGCTTGTAGGAATTGATGTGCGGCGCCAGGAAATAGGTGATCTCGCCGGCATGGGCGAGGAGGCCGGCCATATAGTGCCGCATCAGCTCCGACATGCCGTGCTCGGCCTTCGCGTCATAAAAGAGCGGCTCGCCTTCGGGCGACCAGAGCGACTGGTGGACATGGGAGGAATTGCCGGCGGCGGCATTGTCCCACTTGGCCATGAAGCTGATGGCGCGGCCGTGCTGCCAGGCGATCTCCTTGCAGCCGTTCTTCACGATGGCGTGGCGGTCGGCCATGGTGAGCGCGTCCGTGTAGCGGACATTGATCTCTGCCTGGCCGGCATCGGCCTCGCCCTTGGAATTCTCCACCGGCACGTCGGCGCCGTTGAGCCCGTTGCGGATCGCCCGCATCACGCCCTCTTCCTTGGTGGTCTGGAAGATGTGGTAGTCCTCGTTATAGGCGCTGATGCGCTTCAGGCCGCGATAGCCCTTGGCCTCGGCCTCCTCGAAGGAATCGTGGAACAGGAAGAACTCCAGCTCCGAGGCCATCATGGCCTGCATGCCCTTTTCCTTGAGCCGCGCCACCTGGCGCTTGAGCACGGCGCGCGGGGAATGCGCCACCTCCGCGTGAGTGTGATGGTCGAGGACGTCGCAGATCACCAGCGCCGTTCCCTCGAGCCAGGGAATGCGGCGCAGGGTGGAGAGGTCCGGCTTCATGGTGTAGTCGCCGTAGCCTGCCTCCCAGCTCGTGGCGCGGTAGCCCTCCACCGTGTACATTTCGAGGTCGGTGGCGAGCAGGTAATTGCAGCTGTGGGTCTCCTCGAAGGCGCTTTCGAGGAAGAAGTCGACATGGCAGCGCTTGCCCATCAGGCGGCCCTGCATGTCGACGAGGGCGACGAGGACCGTGTCGATCTCGCCCTTGCCGGCCAGCGCCCGCAACTCCTGCAGTGTCAGTTTTCCCGCCATTCAGGTCATTCCTATGTCATTGGCCGGCGGCCCCGGGACGGGTCCCGGGGCCGGGTAAATGCGTCCGATCAGCCGTAGCGATAGGGCGGCCCGGCCTCGCGCATCAGGGCGCGATAGTTGCGCAGGATCTCCACCACGCGCTCGCGGCGGCCACCCTCGGCGGCGATCTCGTCCCAGAACTTCTCGGCCTCGGCCTCCACCGTCTCCCACTCCGCATCGGGAATGGTGGTGAGCTGCATCTTCTCGCCGTTGACGCGCAGATCCGCCTCTCCGGCCCAGTACCAGTGCTGGCGGTAGTAGTGCGAGGAATCGGTCGCCAGGCGGAACAGCGTCTGGAGGTGCTCCGGCACCTCGTTCCAGCGCTCTGAATTGGCAAAGAAGTGGCCGATCCAAGCGCCGCAGATGTTGTTGGTGAGGAAGTAGGGCGTCACGTCGGCCCAGCCGACCGTATAGTCCTCGGTGATGCCGGACCAGGCGATGCCGTCGAGCTCGCCGGTCTGCACCGCCACCTCGACGTCCTCCCACGGCAGCGTCACCGGCACGACGCCGAAGCGCGAGAGAAACCGGCCGGCCGTCGGGAAGGTAAAGACGCGCTTGCCCTCGAGATCGGCCAGGCTGTTGATCGGGTCCTTGGTGTTGAAATGGCAGGGATCCCAGGCGCCGGCCGACAGCCAGGTGACGTTCTCCACCTCGCCATAGGCCTCCTGCCAGATCTCGGCGAGCCCGTGCTTGTAGAACAGCGCCGGCACGTCGAGGGAATAGCGGGTGGCGAAGGGGAAGTAGCCGCCGAAGACGGAGACATCCACGGGTGCCGCCATGGAATCGTCATCCGACTGCACGGCGTCGATGGTGCCGTTCTGCATGGCGCGGAAGAGCTCGCCCGTCGGCACGAGCTGATCGGCGAAGTAAAGCTCTATCTCCATCTCGCCGTTGGCGGCCTTGTTGAAGGCGTCGATGGCGGGCACGACGACGTGCTCGGCAAGCGCGGGGCCGGCATAGGTCTGCATGCGCCAGCGGATGGGCGACTGGGCCTTCACATAAGGTGCGGCAAGCGTGGCGGAGCCTGCTGCGGCCGTCGCCAGCCCGGCCTTGGTCAGGAATTGCCTTCGGTTCTGCATGTCCTGTTCTCCTCTGGTTGGTGTCTGTTTGCGTTTCATCTTCTTGTTCTTGCCTCCTCCATTCCGTGCCTCCTTCAACGGATGTAGTAGTGCTGGGGCAGCCAGAGCGCGATCTGCGGGAAGATCATGACGGTGGCCAGCGCCAGGACCATCACCACGACGAAGGGGATGATGGACCGGTATATGTCGCCCAGGCTCACCTCCGGGGGAGCCATGGCGCGCATGAGGAACAGATTATAGCCGAAAGGCGGGGTCATGTAGGCGATCTGGCAGGTGATGGTGTAAAGCACGCCGTACCAGATCAAGTCGAAGCCGAGCGCGTCGACGAGCGGGATGTAAAGCGGCGCCACGATCACCAGCATCGCCGTGTCGTCCAGGAACATGCCCATGATCAGATAGGAAAGCTGCATCAGGATCAGCACCTCCCAGGGCGACAGGCCGAGCCGGTCGAGGAAGAAGCCCTCGATCGCCCTGACGGCGCCCAGCCCGTCGAAGACGGCGCCGAAGCACAGCGCGGCGACGATGATCCACATGAACATGCAGGAGATCGACAGCGTCTTCTTCACTGTCGTGTGGAAGACCTGCCAGGTGAGCCGGCGGCGCAGGGCGGCGGCGATGGTGGCGGAGACCGCGCCGATGGCGGAGCTTTCGACCAGGCTCGTATAGCCCATGACGAAGAGGCCGGTCATGGCCATGAAGATGAAGAAGGGCAGGATGCCGGCCGAAAGCAGGGCGAGCTTCTCGCTCCATGGCACGCGGCGTTCCTCCGCTGGCAGAACGGGGCCGAGCTTCGGCTGCGCCCAGCAGCGGATCGCGATATAGAGGATGAACAGTCCCGCCATCATGAGGCCGGGGAAAACGCCTGCCAGCCAAAGCTGCCCCACCGGCTGACGGGCTATCATGGCGTAAAGAACGAGCACCACGCTCGGCGGCACCAGGATGCCCAGCGACGAGCCGGCCTGAATGACACCGGTCACCATCACCTTGTCATAGCCGCGGCGCAGGAGTTCCGGCAGGGCGATCGTCGCGCCGATGGCCATGCCGGCGACGGAAAGCCCGTTCATGGCGGAGATGACGACCATCAGCGCGATCGTGCCGATGGCGAGCCCGCCACGCACGGGGCCGAACCAGACGTGGAACATCTTGTAGAGGTCGTCGGCGATGCCCGACTCCGACAGCATGTAGCCCATGTAGATGAAGAGGGGCAGCGTGAGCAGCGCATACCACTTCATCAGCTTCATGGCCGAGGAGAAGGCGATCTCCGAGCCGCCCGTGCCCCACAGCATGAGCGCGAAGACGACGGCGACGAAGCCGATGGCGCCGAAGACGCGCTGGCCCGTAAGCAGCAGGCCCATCATGCCCGAGAACATGAGAACAGCCGTCATTTCATAGCTCACGGCAGTTCCTCCCCGAGCGCCAGCGCCAGATCACGGAAGAACTGGGCGAAAGCCTGAAGAAGCATCAGCGCCACGCCGATGCACATGACGATCTTGATCGGCGCCATGTAAGGCGCCCAGGAGGAGTAGCTCGTCTCGCCGTAGCGCATCGCATAGGCGGTCGAGGAGAAGCCGCCATAGAGCAGCACGCCGAGATAGAAGATCAGGAACAGGATGGTGACGCAGTCGACCATGGCGCGCCGCCGCGGAGACCAGAGCGAATAGATGAGGTCCATGCGCACGTGCGAGTCGTGCTGAAGCGACCAGCCGCCGCCCAGCATGTAATAGGCGGCCATGACGAACTGGGCCATCTCCAGCGTCCAGAGCGGCGGTATGGCGACCGCCTTCATGATGGACGAATACAGCAGGATGCCGATCATCGCCACGACGAGATACATGGCGAAGAGACCGACAACGCGGTTCACTCGGTCGATCCAGCGGACATAGCCGCGCACCAGCCCGGGAAGGATCGCCTTTCGATCTGTTCGGGTCATGCGGTCGGCCTGGGACATCGTGCTCTCATTTCGCCACCATTTCCCGAGCCGGCGCGGCAAGCGCCCGCTCCAGATGCCGCGCCAGGAACGCGGCCATATTTTCCTGCCCGTTGCCATCGGCGATCAGATCGTTGCGGATTTCGAGCATGACGTTGAGAAGCCGGCGCGGCAGTGCCTGGGCGGCCAGCGTGTGGGTGACACCGTCCTGGGGCCCGTAAGGCTCGTTGCGCCGCACGATCCATGCGCCCTCGCCCCGCATGGACGCCAGCAGTGCATCGGCAAGCCGGCAGTCGCGGTCGTGCAGGATGCCGATCTCGACCTCGCGGTGAACGCCGAAATAGACCGGCGTGAAGGAATGGACGGTGACCAGGACCGGGGCCTTTCCGGCCGCGATCTTCGTGTCGAGGCAGGCGGCAAGGGCGGCGCGGAACGGTTCGTAAAAGCGCCGCGTGCGCGCCGCGCGGTCGGCGGCGGTCAGGCCGGCATTGCCGGGCACGGCATAGGCCTCGCTCCGGGCGGGGGTTGCGGCCTCGGCGTCCGGCGGGCGGTTGCAGTCATAGACGAGGCGCGAGACCCGCTGGGCGACAAGCGGCGCATCGAGATGGCGCGACAGGTGCCGCGCCACAGCGCTTGCGCCGGGATCCCAGGCGATGTGGCTTTCCAGCGCCTCCCGCGCGAGCCCGAGATCAGCGAATTCCGGCGGAATGAAATTGGCGGCGTGCTCGCAAGCGAGGACGACGGTCCCCGCGCCTTCGGCATTGATCGTCTCGACGATCTCCGCCTCCTCTTCGACCCGTTTCCCCGGCTCACCCACGACACAGCCCTTCTGCCGAAACCGAAAATATCTTTTCATATCCACTCACACGGTCAAGATTAATTCTGAAATTTTTGCTACAGGGTTTCTGAGGCGGACAGGAATTCGAACGATGGCCCATCGGGGCGGCAGAGGCGAGGTGATGAGCGGAGGGACCGGAAAGACGGTGGCCGAACGCCTGCGCGGCGCATTTGAGGTGCTGACGCGGGCCGAGAGGCAGCTCGCCAACGCACTGCTCGACAATTATCCCATGCTGGGAATGGAGAGCATCACTGCAGTGGCCGAATCGGCCGGCGTGTCCACGCCCACCGTGGTGCGCATGGCCAAGAAGCTGGGCTTCGGCGGTTTTCCCGAGATGCAGGCGGCGATGCGGGCGGAGCTGCAGGCCACCATCTCGAACCCGATCGCCAAACACGACCAGTGGGCCGAAAGCGCACTCGAGGGACATCTCTTGAGCCGCTTCGCCGATGCGGTGACGGAAAACCTCCGCCAGACGCTCAACCAGATCGACAAGCGCACCTTCGATGCCGTGGCGGACCTGCTCGCCGACCAGTCACGCAACGTGCATGTGGTGGGCGGGCGAATCACCCGCTCGATGGCGGACCACTTCTTCACGCACATGCAGGTGATCCGCCCGGGTGTGACGCAGATCGCCTCGAACTCCAACAGCTGGCCGCATTACGTGCTTAACATGCGCCCCGGCGACGTTCTCGTCGCCTTCGACATCCGCCGCTACGAACACGACATCCTGCGGCTCGCCGAGATGGCACGGGCGCGTGATGTCACCATCGTCCTTTTCACCGACCAGTGGGGCTCACCCGCCGCGCGGCACGCCGCGCACTGCTTCCACGCGCGCATCGAGGTGCCGTCGGCCTGGGATTCGACCGCCGTCATCCTGTTCATCGCCGAAGCGCTGATCGCGGCCATCGAGACGCGAAGCTGGGAAACGACGCGGGCGCGCATGAACGAGTTGGAAGAGCTGTTCGACAAGACGCGGCTCTTCCGGAAGTTCGTGTGACTCGTCCACGTTCCGGAATGGATCCCGGACAAACCTGCGGTTTTCCGGGATGACGTGCGTTGAGTGCGTCGCCCTGAACGCAATCCGCCACAGCGCTGCCTTTAATCGTTATCGCACCACCAGCACCGATATCTCCGCGTGGCGTACCACGCGCGCGGCGTTCGGGCCGAGGAGATAGTCCTCCGGCCCCGGCCGCTTGGCCGAGAGCACGATGAGATCCGCTTTGACGACGCCCGCATAGCGCAGGATCTCCCGGTAGATCGAGCCATGCCCGACGATATGGCGGTGCTTGATCTCGGACGGCACGTGCTTCTTTGTGAACAGGTGCAGCGCCTGGTTGGCGTGCTCGAGCGCCTCCTGCTCATGCCCCTTCGGGAAGAAGCCGCCGACGATGGACATGCCGTAGTCGGGCACGACGGTCATCACGTGCAGGCGACTACCGAAGGTGCGGGCATAATCCACCGCCGTTTCGAGCGTGCGCTTTTCGTGCTCGGGATCGCCGAGATCGATGGAAACGAGGATGTCCTTGTACATCGCGTCTTCTCCTCACGCGGCGGCCGGCTTCGGTTTCGGGTTGCCGGCCAATGTGCCCCCGCGCATGCGCTGGAGGAACATCACCAGCGCCAGGATGAGAACCGCCGGAATGTAGAAAACCTCGCGCGGCATGCGCTCCGTGCTCGCCTCGATCGCGGTGATCTGCACCGGCTCGTCGGCGTAGAAGTCCATGTCGGAGAGAGCGCGGGCGGCCAGGCTGTTCAAGTCCATCGGTTCGTCGAGGACGACCGTGCCGTTCTCCATGCGCACGGGCAGGCCGATCGCCTCCTCGAAGCGCGCCTCCCCGCTGGCGCCCGCCTCGCCCAGACCGAAGGCCATGGTACGCTCCAGCGTCACGTCGGGATTGTTGAAGCTCGGGCCGCGGATGACGAGGCGGACACCGGCCCCGGAAGGCTCGCGCTCCACCACCTCGAAGATCTGCGTCGGCTCGACCTGCTCATAGGGCGGCTGCACCAGATCGAGGAAGAAGCCGGGCCGCAACAGCATGAAGGTGACGAGCAGAAGTGCGGCCGACTCCCACATGCGCGACTTGACCATGAAGAAGCCCTGCGTGGCGGCGGCGAAGATCAGCATCGCCACCGTCGCCAGACAGAAGACCCAGATGGCGCCGAGGAAGCCCACATCGATGAGCAGCAGGTCGGTGTTGAAGACGAAGATGAAGGGCAGAAGCACCGTCCTGAACGAATAGAAGAAGGCGGTGAAGCCCGTCTTCAGGGGATCGCCGCGTGACACGGCCGCCGCCGCGAAGGAGGCAAGCCCCACCGGTGGCGTCACGTCCGCCATGATGCCGAAATAGAAGACGAACATGTGGGCCGCGATCAGCGGAATGAGCACGCCGTTTGCTGCGCCCAACTGAACGATCACCGGTGCCATGAGCGAGGAGACGACGATGTAATTCGCCGTCGTCGGCAGGCCCATGCCGAGCACCAGCGAGATCATGGCCGTGAAGACCAGGATCAGGAAGATGTTGCCGCCCGACAGGAACTCCACGAACTCCGCCATCACCTGGCCGATGCCCGTCAGCGTGACGGTGCCCACGACGATGCCGGCGGTGGCGGTCGCGCAGGCGATGCCGATCATGTTGCGCGCGCCGGTGATGAGGCCGGAGACGAGATCGTAGAAGCCTTCCATGAAGGCGGCACGCTGTTCATCGGACTGCATGCCGCGGAAGAGCGCCTTGAGCGGCTTTTGGGTCAGGATGATGAGAATGAGCAGCAGCACGGCATAGAAAGCCGAAAGGCCGGGCGAATAACGCTCGATCATCAGGAACCAGATGAGAACCACGAGCGGCAGGAGATAATGCAGCCCCGTCTTCAGCACCTCGACGGCCAGCGGCAGTTCCACCACCGGCGCCTCCGGATCATCCAGCTCCAGATCCGGCGCTTGTGCGGCATACCACACGAGCAGCACATAGATGCCGAGTATGGCGATCAACAATACCGGGCCGGAGACATCGGGAAGCAGGTAGCGAATGAGCGAAACGCCGTAGTAGGTAAGGCCGGCAAGGATCACGATCGAAGCGATCGTGATGCCGGCGCGCAGGAGCGCCACGGTCGCCGGATGTATCTGCCGCTTTTCCAGCACCGGCATGTCGTTCTTCACCGCTTCCAGATGCACGAGGTAAAGCAGCGCGATGTAGGAGATGACAGCCGGCAGGAAGGCGTGTTTGATGACCTCGATATAGGGGATGCCGACATACTCGACCATCAGGAAGGCAGCCGCCCCCATGACGGGCGGCATGATCTGTCCGTTGACCGAACTCGCCACCTCGACGGAACCGGCCTTTTCCGGAGAGAAGCCCACCCGCTTCATGAGAGGAATGGTGAAGGTGCCCGTGGTGACCACGTTGGCGATCGAGGAGCCGGAGATGACGCCGGTCATCATCGATGCGAGCACCGCTGCCTTCGCCGGACCGCCGCGCAGATGGCCGAGCAGCGCAAAGGCGAGTTTGATGAAGAAATTGCCGGCGCCAGCCCGGTCGAGCATCGAGCCGAACAGGACGAACAGGAAGACGAACGCCGACGAAACGCCGAGCGCCACGCCGAAAACGCCCTCCGGCGACAGCCACATCTGATACATGGCGCGCCCGTAGGACGCTCCGCCCCAGCGGATGATGTCGGGAATAAGCGTTGAAGAACCGAAAAATACGTAGCCCAGGAAAACAAGGGCAACGACGACGAGTGGCGGCCCCAACGCCCGGCGTGCCGCCTCCAACAGCAAGACCATGCCGATTCCGGCAATGATCAGATCCCGCGTTATGGGAAGGCCCGGCCGCTGGGCCAATTCGTGGTAGAAAAAGAAGTTGTACAGGGCGCAAGCCGCCGCCGCGAGCGCCAGAACCACGTCCAGGGCGGGAACACGGTCACGCGGGCTGCGGCTGAAAGCGGGAAAAGCCATATAGGCAAGGAAGAGACCGAAGGCCAGATGGACTGCGCGGGACTCCGCATGATTCAGGACAAGGCTGAGCCCGGTCAGGCTCGAAAGCATATAGGGCAGCGGCGAAGCGATGTAGAGCTGGAAAAGCGACCAGCAAAGCGCCACGCCGGCAATGATATAGCCGGTCGTTCCGATGGGATGGCGCGCGCCGGTATCGGTGGAAGCGACAAGATCCTGTAAATCGTCCGCCGTATGCGATTGCTCGCCGGCGGCACCGTTCGACTTCTCAGCCATCACTCTGTTCCCCGAAAGATTCTTGCTTTTTGCGCACTGCCGCTGCCTTCCCCGGCGGTAATGCGAAAAAGGGCGCCCCGGTGGGGCGCCCCTGGAGGTGAGCCGTGCCTAGTTGAGCCAGCCCTGTTCCTTGTAATAGCGCTCGGCGCCGGGATGCATCGGAGCCGAGTTGCCCTGGCTCACCATCTGCTCCGGCGTCAGATTTTCCAGCGCCGGATGCAGGCCCCGGAAATCGTCGAAGTTATCGAAGATCGACTTGACCACGGTGTAGACCACGTCGTCGGACACGTCGGCGGAGGTCACGAAGGTCGCGCCGACACCGAAGGTGTTCACGTCGTCGTCGTTGCCGCGATACATGCCGCCGGGGATGGTCGCCTGGAAGTAGTAGGGATTGTTCTCGACCAGTGCGTCGACGGCCTCGCCCTCGACCGGCACGATGACGCTGTCGCAGGTGGTGGTGGCCTCCTCGATGGAGCCCGCCGGATGGCCGACGGTGTAGGCGAAGGCGTCGATGTTGTTGTCACAGAGCGCGGAACTCTGCTCGGCCGGCGCGAGCTCCGCCGCCAGGGCAAAGTCGGCGTTCGTCCAGCCTTTTTCGGCGATCAGAAGATCCATCAGCGCGCGCTGGCCGGAGCCGGGATTGCCGATATTGACGCGCTTGCCCTTCAGATCGTCGAACTCGCCGATATCGGCGTCGGCACGGGCGACGACGGTCAGCGGCTCGGCGTGCAGCGAGAACACCGAACGCAGGTTTTCATGCGCGCCGGTGTCGGCGAAACCGGCCTCGCCGTTATAGGCGTTGTACTGCACGTCCGACTGCACGACGCCGAATTCGAGGTCGCCGCCCTTGATGGCGTTGACATTGAACACCGAGCCGCCGGTGGACTCCACCGAGCAGCGAATGCCGTGGTCGCGGCGCGTCTGATTGACCAGACGGCACATGGCGCCGCCGACGGGATAGTAGACGCCGGTCACGCCGCCGGTTCCCACGGACACGAACTGCTGCTCCTGAGCCGCCGCCTGGCCCGCCGACAGCGCGCCGAGCATCGCCGCGGCGATACCAAAGCCGAGAATTCGATTTGGTGTCATATTGCGTCTCCCTGTTGCCATACTCATCTGGTTGCACGTTGCGTATTCCGCTTCCCGATCCGGGAAACAGCCACCGGGTACCCGCGTGCGAGAGTCCCCGACCGGCCATGCGCGGCTCAGGCCGGGAGCGTGAATTGCCCCCTCGCCCAAGTCAATGGATAGACTGCGCAATTCGGCGAAAGATGCAACATAATGTTGCAATCGGCGCGCTTGTCGACAACGCCGATATGCCATCATCCTCCCTTCTCCCCATCTGTCAGGCCACGGCCGCGTCGACGGCCTCTCCCAGCAATTCGACGATCCGCTCAACGGTCGGCCGGTCGACGATGAAGGGCGGCGCAAGCAAGACATGATCGCCGCGCTTCCCGTCGACCGTCCCGCCGGCCGGATAGACCATCAGGCCGCGTTCCATGGCCTCCCTCTTCACCCGCGCGAAGATCTTCAGCGCCGGATCGAAGGGCTCCTTGCTTGCACGGTCGCCGACCAGTTCGAGGCCCAAAAACAGGCCGCGGCCGCGAATGTCGCCGACATGGGCATGTTCGCCGAAGCGCTCCTCCAGCAGGCTTGTGAGATGGGCACCCATCTCGCGGACATTGGCCAGGAGGCCGTCGCGCTCGATCACCTCCTGCACGGAGAGCGCGGCCGCGCAGGCGACCGGATGGCCCATATAGGTGTGGCCGTGCTGGAAGAAGCCTGAGCCTTCGGCGAACGCCGCGAAGATCGCGCGCGAAAGAAGCACGGCGCCGATCGGCTGGTAGCCGCCGCCGAGCCCCTTGGCGACGCTGACGAGATCGGGGGCGACGCCGTCCTGCTCGAACGCGAACAGCGTGCCGGTGCGGCCCATGCCGCACATCACCTCGTCGAGGATGAGAAGCACGCCGTAGCGGTCGCAGATCTCGCGGATGCGCCGGAAATAGCCGGGAACGGCGGGCACAGCTCCCGCCGTGGCCCCCACAACGGGCTCGGCAATGAAGGCCATGACGGTTTCGGCGCCGAGTTCGAGGATCTTGTCCTCGAGCTGCTGTGCGGCGCGTTGGCCATAGGCCTCTTCGCTCTCGCCCGGCCATCGGAAACGGTAGGCATAGCAGGGATCGATGTGATGGGTTTCGATGAGCAGCGGCTGGAACTGAGCCCGGCGCCAGGCATTGCCGCCGGCGGCAAGCGCCCCCAGCGTGTTGCCGTGGTAGCTCTGGCGGCGGGCAATGACGTTGCGGCGCTCCGACTCGCCCTTCTCGACGAAATACTGCCGCGCCATCTTGAGCGCGGCCTCGTTCGCCTCCGAACCGCCGGAGACGAAATAGACGTGGCCGATGCTTTCCGGCGCTGCCTTGACGAGCTTCTCCGCCAGCTTCTCGGCGGGTTCGCTGGTGAAGAAGCCGGTGTGGGCGTAGGCAAGCTTTTCGGCCTGGCGCGTCAGTGCTGCGATCACGTCGGGATGACCGTGCCCGAGGCAGGAGACCGCCGCGCCGCCGGACGCGTCGATATAGGCGCGACCGGCGCTGTCGTAGAGCGCGACGCCCTTTCCCCCAACAGCGACGGGCAGGTCGGCATGGATCTGGCGGTGAAGAATATGCGTCATTGGTCTTCCTGGCGCCGCGTGCGGGCGGCATGTTCGTACAGATGGATCCTGAGCGCGGCGAAGTGGCGCTCCGCGTCGGCGATGGCCTCGAGCGCCCGCTCCCCTTCTTCGCCTGCGACGAGCGCCGCCAGGATCTCCACGGCGACGAAGGCCGGCGCCATGGAATGAAAGAAAGAGGGGCTTTCCGTCGGCACGACGATGGAATGGCGGGCAAGCACCGCCACGGGCGAGGCGGCGCTGTCGGTCAGCGCGACGATGACGAGCCCACTATCCCGGGCGTGGCGCGCCGCCTCCACGCTGGCCCGTGTGTAGGGCGAGACGGTGGTGACGAAGAACACGTCCCCGGCACTGGCGAAGCGCAGCGCGTCGAGACCGGTTCCGTCGGCGACATCGAGTGCGACCGGCTGCTCGCCCAGGAAGGACAGCATGTAGGCCAGGTGCGCCGCCACCGGCTTGCTGGAGCGCAGCCCGAGGCAATAAACGCGCCGGGCCGCTGCCATCGTCCGCGCGGCGTCGGCCAGCACGTCGAGCGTGCCTGCATCCGCGAAGCCGGAAATATGCGCGCCGGTGGCGGCGGCGATCTCGCCTGCCAGGACACGACCGCCCGTCTGCCGCTGCCGCTCCACCTGGAGGCCGGCCTTGCCGGAAAAGCCCAGCGCCTGCTCCTTCAGCGCCTCGCCGTGAAGCTGGCGCACCTCCTCGTAGCCTTCCAGTCCCAGCCGCTTGGCGAACCGGGTCATCGTCCAGGGTTGCACGCCGGCGCGGCGGGCCTGTTCGCGCATGGAAAGAAGCGCCACGTCGCCCGGGTTCTCAAGCACGTAACGCGCGGCCGCACCCATCTGCCCGGGAAGCGTTTCCACGGAACGGGTGATGCGGTCGGTCAGTGCTGCGCGGTCCATGGGTATATCCTAGACGCGGTCGCCGAGGCATGCAACATATGTTGCATGCCGTGCAACATATGGAGGATATAGCGATGGCCGAGGATCCGGAGCGGCAGATGCAGGCGGTCGCCCTCGCGGTCGCGCCCAATGGCGGGCGGCGCACCAGGGCCGATCACCCCGCCCTGCCCCAGACCGCCGAGGAACTGGCCGCGACGGCAGCCGCCTGCCTGGAGGCCGGCGCGGCGATGCTGCACTGCCATGTGCGGGACCGGGAGGGCCGGCATATCCTGGAGGCGGATGCCTACCGCGCGGCGGTCGCGGCGGTGCGGCGGGCGGTCGGCGACCGACTCGTGCTCCAGATCACCACGGAGGCGGTCGGACGCTACCGGCCTCACGAGCAGATGGAGGTGGTGCGCGCGGTCAGGCCGGAGGCCGCGTCGCTGGCGCTTGCCGAACTGGTGCCCGATGCATCGCACGAGGCGGCATTCGGCACGTTCCTCGAATTCATGAAGGCCGAGAACATCGTCCCGCAGATCATCCTCTACCATCCCGACGAGGCGGTCCGGCTGAAGGACATGATGGCGCGCGGGGTCGTGCCCTTCGACGATATCCCCGTTCTCTATGTGCTGGGGCGCTATACGGAGGGGCAGCGTTCCGCGCCCGCGGACCTCCTGCCCTTTCTCGCGCCCGGCGCCCCGCACTTCAAACATTTCATGCTCTGCGCCTTCGGGGCGCGGGAGGCGACCTGCGTGGCCACGGCCGCCGCGCTCGGCGGCCACGCCCGGGTGGGGTTCGAAAACAATCTCCATCTCGCCGACGGAAGGCTCGCCCCGGACAATGCGGCCATCGTCCGCGGCGTGGCGGACGCGCTCGGAGCCCTCGGGCTTGCACGGGCCGATGCGGACGGCCTTCGCGCGCAGTGGGCGGCGCTGAATTGACCCAAGCGCCCGATTTTCCCATACATAAGCGCGAAGGGAGACGGCGAAATGGTATTTGCGCGGGTGAATGGCGTTGTGCTCCACTACGCCGTGCGCGGGGCGGCGGACGGGCCGACGCTCGTCTTTTCCAACGCGCTCGGCACCGATTTCCGCATCTGGGAAAAGGTGGCCGACCGGCTCGGCGACGCGTACAGGCTCATCCTCTACGACAAGCGCGGCCACGGTCTTTCGGAGGCGCTTGAGCCGCCCTACACGCTTGCCGACCATGTCAACGATCTCGCCGCGCTGCTCGACCACCTGCAGGTGGACAAGGCGACGATCGTCGGCCTTTCAGTCGGCGGCATGATCGCGCAGGGCCTTGCCGCCCTGCGGCCGGATCTGGTGCGCGCTCTGGTGCTCAGCGACACCGCGCAAAAGATCGGCAACGATCAGCTTTGGGACGGGCGCATCAAGGCGGTCAAGGAGGCAGGGATCGCCTCGATCGCAGCGGGCATCGTGGAACGCTGGTTCCTGCCGGCCTACCGCACCCCGGAAAATCCGGATTTCATCGGCTATCTGGCCATGCTGACCCGCACGACGACGGAGGGCTATGCCGGCACCTGCGCGGCGCTGCGCGATGCAGACCTCACCGAATCGACCCGCACCCTCGCGGTTCCGGTCCTGTGCCTGGTCGGCGACCATGATGGCTCGACGCCGCCCGACACGGTGCGCGCGCTTGCCTCGCTCATCCGCGGCGCGCAGTTCGAGATCATCCAAGACGCGGGGCATCTGCCCTGTATCGAGCAGCCCGAGGCAATGGCGGCGCGGATCCGCTCTTTCCTTCGGCAGGCGAATATCGCATGAGGGCGCCTATATGAGGGACAGGCGGCACCGCCTTCCATCAGGGAAAGAGGAAACGGAATGGACATTCGCCAGGTCAATGAGGATTTCGCCGTCACGGGGCAGATCGCGCCTGCCCAGGTCTCCCAGATCGCCGACGCGGGCTTCAAGAGCATCGTCTGCAACCGGCCGGACACGGAAGAGGGTGCCGTGCCGCATGACATGGTGGAAGAAGCCGCGCGCGCGGCCGGGCTCGACTTCCGTTTCATCCCCGTGGTTTCCGGCGCGATCACCGAGGACGACGTGCGCCGGATGGCCGGGTCGCTTGAGGATCTTCCCCGCCCCGTGCTCGCCTATTGCCGCAGCGGCGCACGCTGCCTCAACCTTTATGCGCTCGTGCAGGAGATGAAGGGCTAGGCGGCTCCGGGCCGTTCCCGCTCACGCCCGGGCGCCTACCAATCCATCACCACCTTGCCCGCCTCGCCGCTTTTCATGGCGGCGAAGCCGGTGGAGAAATCGTCGGCGGCGATGCGGTGGGTGATCAGGCCCGAGACGTCAAGCGGCCCCTGGACGAGGGCGATCATCTTGTACCAAGTCTCGAACATCTCACGGCCGTAGATGCCCTTCAAGGTGAGCATCTTGAAGATGACCTTGTTCCAGTCGATCTCGAAGCCGGTCGGCGCGATGCCGAGGATGGCGATCTTGCCACCATTGTTCATGGCGTCGATCATGCCGCGGAAGGCCGGAGCGGCACCCGACATTTCGAGCCCCACGTCGAAGCCTTCCGTCATGCCGAGCCGCCGCATCACCTCGGGCAAGGTTTCTTCGGCCGTGTTGACGGCGTGCTGAACGCCGAGCTTCCTCGCCAGCGCCAGGCGGCCGGGATTGATGTCGGTGATGACCACCTTGCGCGCGCCGACGCACTGGGCCACCAGCGCCCCCATGATGCCGATCGGCCCGGCGCCGGTCACCAGCACGTCCTCGCCGACAAGATCGAAGGATAGTGCGGTATGGACGGCGTTCCCCAACGGGTCGAAGATCGCTGCGATCTCATCCGGCACGTCGTCGGGAATCGCGACGACATTGTGCTGCGGCAGAGCCAGATATTCGGCGAAGGCGCCCGGGCGCTGCACGCCGACACCCAGTGTGTTGCGGCACAGATGCCCCCGCCCGGCGCGGCAGTTGCGGCAATGACCGCAGACGATGTGCCCTTCGCCGGAGACGCGCTGGCCAACACGGTACTCACTGACGGCGGCGCCGACGTCGGTCACCTCGCCGACGAATTCATGGCCGGTGACGAGCGGCACGGGCACGGTTTTTCGCGCCCATTCGTCCCAGTTCCAGATGTGCACGTCGGTGCCGCAGATGGCGGTCTTCTTCACCTTGATGAGCACGTCGTTGGGGCCGATCTCCGGCAGCGGCACGCGCTCCATCCAGAGCCCTTCCTCGGGCCTGGCCTTCACCAGGGCTTTCATCATGTTGGACATGGTCATGCTCCCATGCGGCGGGCGAATGCATTCACGAGATGATTCCCAGTTCCCTGCCCACCACGTCGAATGCCGCTACCGCCCGGTCGACATCCTCCGGCGAATGGGCCGCCGACATCTGGGTGCGAATGCGTGCCTTACCCTTCGGCACGACGGGGAAGGAAAAGCCGATGACATAGATTCCATGGCCGAGCAGACGGTCCGCCATCTCGGCGGCGAGGGCCGCCTCGCCGACCATTACCGGGATGATCGGGTGGCCGTCGCCGGCCAGTGTAAACCCGGCCTGCGTCATCTTCTCGCGGAAACGCTCCGCGTTGGCGTAGAGGCGACGACGCAGGGTGTCGCCGTTCTCGACCAGATCGAAGACCTTGAGCGAGGTGGCGGCGATCACGGGGGCGAGCGTGTTGGAGAAGAGATAGGGCCGCGAGCGCTGGCGCAGCCACTCCACCACCTCGCGCCGGCCGCTCGTATAGCCGCCGGAAGCGCCGCCCAGCGCCTTGCCGAGCGTGCCAGTGACGATATCCACCCGGCCCTCCACCCCGCAATGTTCCGGCGTGCCGCGGCCATGTTCACCGACGAAGCCCACGGCGTGGCTGTCGTCGACCATCACCATGGCGTCGTGTTTCTCCGCCAGGTCACAGATCGCCGGCAGATCGGCGAGGATGCCGTCCATGGAGAACACGCCGTCGGTGGCGATCAGCCGGAAGCGGGCGTCCGACGCCTCCTTGAGCCGCTCTTCCAGCTCGCCCATGTCGTTGTTGGCGTAGCGCAGCCGCCGCGCCTTGCACAGCCTGATGCCATCGATGATGGAGGCGTGGTTGAGCGCATCGGAAATGACGGCGTCTTCCGGGCCGAGCAGCGTTTCGAAGAGGCCCGTATTGGCGTCGAAACAGGAGGAATAAAGGATCGTGTCCTCAAAGCCGAGGAAGGCCGAAATGCGCGCCTCGAGCTGCTTGTGCTCCTCCTGGGTGCCGCAGATGAAGCGCACGGAGGCCATGCCGTAGCCGTAGCGGTCGAGCGCTTTCTTGGCGGCTTCGCGCAGCTCCGCATTGTCGGCAAGGCCGAGATAATTGTTGGCGCAGAAGTTGAGCACGCTTTGGCCGACGCTCTCGATCTCGGCGGACTGCATGGAGGTGATGACGCGCTCGGCCTTGTAGAGGCCGGCCTCCTTCAGGGTTTCGAGCTCGGCGGAGAGGTGTTTCAGAAAGGATGCGGTCATTGTCACCTCACTCGGTCAGGGCATCGTGCTGGCCCCCTCTCTTGCAAATTCTAAGGACTTGAGCATTCGCTCAAGCCCAAGAATTTGCTTTCTCCCCCACCAAGGGGAGATAGGCGCGCTGCAACTCCGCATCTGCCAATCTCCAATGTTGGAGGTTGGCTGCGGGCATGACGCCACGCCCTATCTCTCCCCTTGCGGGAGAGATAGCGATTTCTCGGGTTTAGCGGAGCTAAGCCCTTAGAAATCGCAAGTGAGGGGGCCACACCGACCATCACAATCTCACCCCTCAATAAAACGCCTGCAGACCCGTCTGCGCCCGGCCGAGGATCAGCGCGTGCACGTCGTGCGTGCCTTCATAGGTGTTCACCGTCTCCAGGTTCTGCGCGTGGCGCATGACATGATATTCGATCTGGATGCCGTTGCCGCCGTGCATGTCGCGCGCGGTACGGGCGATTTCAAGTGCCTTGCCGCAGTTGTTGCGCTTGACGAGCGAGATCATCTCCGGCGCCATGCGGTCCTCGTCCATCAGCCGCCCCACCCTTAGACTCGCCTGGAGGCCGAGGGCGATTTCCGTCTGCATGTCGGCGAGCTTTTTCTGGAAGAGCTGGGTCTGGGCGAGCGGCCTTCCGAACTGGCTGCGCTCCAGCCCGTAATTGCGTGCGCGGTGCCAGCAGTCCTCGGCCGCGCCCATCGCTCCCCAGGAGATGCCGTAGCGCGCGCGGTTCAGGCAGCCGAACGGTCCCTTGAGGCCGGAGACGTTCGGCAGGAGCGCATCCTCACCCACCTCGACGCCGTCCATCACGATCTCGCCGGTGATGGAGGCGCGAAGGGAAAGTTTGCCGCCGATCTTGGGCGCGGAGAGACCCTTCGAGCCCTTTTCGAGAACGAAGCCGCGGATGGCGTTGTCGTGGGCGGCCGATCTCGCCCAGACGACGAAGACGTCGGCGATCGGCGAATTGGAGATCCACATCTTCGAGCCGGTCAGCCGATAGCCGCCGTCGATCTTCTCGGCCCGCGTCTTCATGGCACCGGGGTCGGAGCCGGCATCGGGCTCGGTGAGACCGAAGCAGCCGATCCATTCGCCTGAAGCGAGCTTCGGCAGGTATTTCCGTCGCTGCTCCTCCGAGCCGTAGGCGTGGATCGGAAACATGACGAGGGACGACTGGACGCTCATCATCGAGCGGTAGCCGGAATCGATCCGCTCCACCTCGCGCGCCACCAAGCCGTAGGATACGTAGTTCGCGCCCGCCCCACCATACTCTTCCGGGATGGTGACCCCGAGGAGCCCGGAAGCCCCCATCTCGCGGAAGATTTCCGGGTCGGTTTCCTCGTTCATATAGGCGTGCTCGATGCGGGGGGCGAGCTTGTCGGCCGCGAAGGCCGATGCCGCATCGCGGATCATCCGTTCCTCGTCTGAAAGCTGGTCTTCGATGAGAAACGGATCGTCCCATTTGAAGGGAGCGGTGGCGGCACTGTCTTGCATGGTCGTGATCTCTTGACGCGCGTTCTTTTCAGGCCTGTATGGCGGCGGTACAGCCAAGTCTTTTGACCGGTCCCGCGGCCGCGGTCAAATACTGCGACAAAGCGACGGCAGCGGCGGGACCAGCCGACGACATTATGCAGCCAGGAACTGGAAGGACCCAGCCGTGACCGAAACAGACAAGCTCACCCAGCTCGGCGGAAAGGCTGAAACGCCCGCCTCGCCGGAAGCCGCCGTTCTGGAGACCGTTCCCTTCGCGCGCGGCGACGGCCCGCCGGCGATCGTCCGCTTCACCTGCCCGGAATTCACCTCGCTCTGCCCGGTGACGGGACAGCCGGATTTCGCCCACATCGTCATCGACTATGCGCCGGATAAACGGCTCGTGGAATCGAAATCGCTCAAGCTGTTCCTCACCGCCTTCCGCAACCACGGCGCCTTCCACGAGGAATGCACGCTGATGATCGGGCGCAGGTTCGTCGAAGCGGCCAAGCCCCTGTGGCTGAGGATCGGCGGCTACTGGTATCCGCGCGGCGGCATTCCGATCGACATATTCTGGCAGACCGGCACGCCGCCGGAAGGCGCCTGGCTGCCGGAGACGGGCGTCGCGCCCTATCGCGGGCGAGGATAGACAACCGGCAATACCCGGTCTTCGCGCACCAGCCGAATCCCGCTATAAGATCGCCATGCCCATCCGCCCCCTTTCCGAGACCGTCATCAACCAGATTGCCGCCGGCGAGGTGATCGAGCGGCCGGCGAGCGTCGTCAAGGAACTGGTGGAGAACGCACTCGACGCCGGGGCGCGGCGCATCGAGGTGGCGACCGCCGGCGGCGGGCTGACGCTTTTGCGTGTCACCGACGACGGATCTGGCATTTCGGCCGAGGAATTGCCGCTCGCCGTCTCGCGTCACTGCACGTCGAAGCTTTCGGAAGACATCCACGACATCCGCTCGCTCGGATTCCGCGGCGAGGCGCTGCCCTCGATCGGCTCGGTCGCCCGTCTTTGCCTGCGCTCGCGCACGGCGGCCGCCGACGCTGGGGCGGAGATCACCATCGAGGGCGGGCGTGCCGGGCCGGTGAAGCCGGTCGCCGCCAATCGCGGCACCATGGTCGAGGTGCGCGACCTCTTCTTCGCCACGCCGGCGCGGCTCAAATTCATGAAGAGCGAGCGCGCCGAGACGGCGGCGATCACCGATGTCGTCAAGCGCGTCGCGCTCGCCTTTCCCGGCGTGCGCTTCACCCTTTCGGGCAGCGACCGGACGACGCTCGACCTTTCCGCCGTGCCGGAAGACGGTGACGGGCTCGTGAAGCGCCTGGCGCAGGTCCTCGGCAGGGACTTTGCCGACAATGCCCTTGCCATCGACGCCGGGCGCGAAGGCGTGAGCCTCAAGGGCTATGCCTCGATCCCCTCCTTCACGCGCGGCAACGCGCTCCACCAGTTCGCCTATGTGAACGGCCGGCCGGTGCGCGACAAGCTGATCGCCGGCGCCATCCGCGGCGCCTATATGGACGTGCTGCCGCGCGACCGCCATGCGGTGACGGCGCTGTTCCTCGAGCTCCACCCGGCCCTGGTGGACGTCAACGTTCATCCGGCCAAGGCGGATGTGCGCTTCCGCGATCCCGGGATGGTGCGCGGCCTTATCGTCGGGGCCATCCGCCAGGCGCTGGAGGAAGGCGGCCTGCGCGCCTCCACCAGCGGCGCGTCGGCGATGCTGGAAGCCTTCCGCACCCCCGCTGGAACCTATGCCGGCAACAGTGCGGCACGCCCTTCGGGCGCGCGCCATCCCTGCAACTGGAGCCTTGAGACCTCGCCCAACCGGCCGCTCGAGCCTATGACGCCTGCGCCCGCAGCGCCGGCGGGCTTTGCCGAAGCGGAACAGGCGGCCTTCGACGTCGGCGCGGCGGTGAGCGCCGATGCCCGGCCCGCATCCGAAGGCGAGGATGTCCGGCTCAGGAACCATCCGCTCGGCGCTGCGCGCGCCCAGGTGCACGAGAACTATATCGTCGCGCAGACGGCGGATTCGCTGGTCATCGTCGACCAGCACGCCGCGCACGAGCGGCTCGTCTACGAAGCGCTCAAGCAGGCCATCCATTCGCGCGCGCTCCCCTCGCAGGGATTGCTGATGCCCGAAATCGTCGACCTGCCGGAAGAGGATGTGGCGCGCCTCGAGGCGCATGCGGAGTTTCTCGCAACGCTCGGTCTGCATCTGGAGCGCTTCGGGCCGGGGGCCGTCGCCGTGCGCGAGACGCCGGCGATGCTTGGCGAGGTGGATGCGAAGAGCCTCGTGCGCGATCTCGCCGACGAGATCGCCGAGAGCGACACGGCGGCCGGTCTCAAGGAACGGATCGATCAGATAGCCGCCACCATGGCCTGCCACGGCTCGGTACGCGCTGGCCGGCGGCTGAAGCCGGAGGAGATGAACGCGCTTTTGCGCGAGATGGAAGCGACGCCAGGCTCGGGCACGTGCAATCACGGGCGGCCGACCTATATCGAACTGAAACTGGCCGACATCGAGCGGCTGTTCGGGCGGCGCTAAAGACGGTCCGGGTTTAAGCGCACAGCCGCGCCGGCGTCCCGGGCGAGCCGCTTGACGAACCGGCCGTGTTTGGCGCAAAGCGGATGGAGAAGAGGCAATTGGCATGAACCGTTTCGAGGGGCCGGGCGCCCGGGAAGCACGCATTCGATATCTGGACGGCGATTTCCAGGTGTTGGCGCCGGGCACCTTCGTGCGCTGCGCCGTCACAGGCGATTCCATACTGCTGGAAGACCTGAAGTACTGGAGCGTCGCCCGCCAGGAGCCCTATCGGGACGTGCAGGCCTCGCTGGTACGCGAACTGGAATGCGATCCGGATCTCAAGAAACCGCGCTGACGCGGCCAAAGGTGGGTCCCTGCCGCAACAATTTGAGAAGAATCCGAAAATTTCGATGGAAGGCCTGCTGCCCGCTATGCTTGTCGTGTGAAAGTGTGATAACTAGGCGTAGTTGTTATTCGCTCGCATAATCGTTTGAGGGGGCATCAGGATTGTGCGAATGCGCGCCCCGGTTGGCTGACATTCCCGGGACCGGCCTCGCTTCGTAAAAATCTCAAATGCCCCCATGTATCTGGCCCGGCATCGCATGGAATTCGTCCCACCCGCTGTCCTCCTCCTCTTCGGAGCCGCATTCTTCGGCATACGTGCCCTGGAACGGAAAATCTGGTTCGCAATGAGCCTCGCCACCGGCTTTTGCCTCCTGGCGTTCGCCATGCTGTCCCAGGTGGCGGAAATCCCGGCGAATGTCGGCCACAACAGCCTGACCGCCGGCCTTCTTTACACGGTCGGCATGCTCCTGGTCTCCAACGGCATTCTCGAACGTTCCGACCGCCGCTTTCCCTCCTGGCTGGCGGCCCTTTATCTCGTCGGCATCGTCGGCGGGCTGTGGTACTTCTACTATGTCTATCCGAACCTCATCGGCCGCATCTATGTCCTGAATTTCGGCCTGGGGCTGATCCTGCTCAACGCCTGTTTCCTGGCGCGTTTCCTGGCCGTGGGGACGCGGACTGACAGGGCGCTGTTCTGGCTTCTGGCCGGCTTCGGCGGGCATTTCCTGCCCAGAACACTTCTGACGATCAATTCGGTCGCCCCGGGCACGACGCCGGGCGAGTTCGAGCAATCGGTTTTCTGGAAGACGATCCTTCTGACCACCCCCATTCTCGGCGCCTTCGCGGGCTTGAGCATCCTCGGCGTCCTCGTCGTCGACATCGTCACCAAGCTCAGGCACGAGCGCGATCTCGATCCGCTGACCGGCGTGCTCAACCGCCGCGGGCTGGAACGCCGGGTAGGACGGTTGTGGGGGATGGGGCATGCCGGGCAGTCAGGCGTCGTGGCGGTCTGCGACATCGACAAGTTCAAGGCCGTCAACGACATGTTCGGCCACGGCTTCGGCGACACCGTGCTGAAAAGGTTCGCCGCCGTCATTCGCGACAACACGCGGCGCCACGACATCGTCGCGCGGTTCGGCGGCGAGGAGTTCGTCCTGATCCTCAAGGATATGGAGGAGGATCAGGCTTTCGCCCTGACCGAGCGCGTGCGCACGGCGATCGAGAACACCAGCTTCGGCGCCTCGGTCGGGCGGAAATCGATCACCTGCAGTTTCGGGCTTGCCAGGATCCGCCCCGGAGAGCCGTTCGGAATCACGCTCAGCCGCGCCGACAAGGCGCTCTACGCGGCCAAGAGCGCCGGCCGCAACCGCACGCTGGCGGAGTGGTTGCCGGACATGATCGAAATTCTGACCATGCAGGAACGCAAGGCGTCATAATCGCCGGCTTCGGCGAATGATCCGAAATGGAACGCGGGAACCTCCGCGCCGGGGGTTCCCGCCAAATACCGTTCGGGCCGGTTTCCTTTATTTTCAGGCGGCGGCGAGTGCCGCGATGCGGGTCTCGGCCCGCGACAGGGCGGCCTGCTCGGCCTCGGCCCCCATGGCCACGCCCTCCACGCGGATGACCTCCATGTCGGTCAAACCGACGAAGGAAAGCGCTGACTTCAGATAAGGGACGGCATGGTCGAACTGGGCGGCCGGACCGTCCGAATAGACACCGCCGGAAGCGACGACGAGATAGACCTTCTTGCCTTGGATCAGGCCTTCCGGCCCCTCGTTCGTGTAGCGGAAGGTGCGGCCGGCGCGCAGCAGGTGGTCGATCCATGCCTTCAGCGTGGAGCTGATGCCGAAATTGATGAAGCCGCTGGCGATGATGATCGCATCGGCGGCGAGCACCTCGTCCACCACCGCATCGGAACGGGTGACAGCGCGGGCCTGTTCCGCCGTGCGCTCTTCCTCCGGCCGGTAGATCCCCGCGGCGAAGTCCGGATCGATATGCGGCAGCGGTGTGCGGACGAGATCGCGATGAACGACTTCGGACGCCGGATCGGCGGCGGCCAGATTGCGGACGAGCTGCTTGGCAACGCGGGTCGAATGCGACGCGGCACCGCGCGGGCTGGATGTAACGAGTAGGATCGATGTCATTGCGTGTCTCCTCGGTGGGCTCATGCCTGTTTGCCGAGGTGAAATTTGACGATCGAAGCCAATCGTGAAAACTGGTAAAATATCGAGCATTTTTATCGAGAAAATGGATGAGTTGAGATGGACGCCCACCCGACCCTCGACCAGCTCGAAATCTTTCTGACCGTGGTGGAGGAAGGCGGCTTCTCGGCTGCTGCGCGGAAGCTCAATCGGGCGCAGTCGGTGATAAGCTACGCGATCTCCAACCTCGAAGCACAGCTCGGGCTGAAACTGTTCGAACGCGCCGGCACGCGCCAGCCCCGGCTGACGGAAGCCGGCACCAGCCTGCTGGAGGATGCACGGCGGATGATCGGTGGTTTGCAGATGCTGCGCGCCCGCGCACGCGGGCTCGCCCAGGGGCTCGAGGGGGAAGTCCGGCTGGTGGCGGATCTGCTCGTTCCCATGCCGGTGCTTACCGCGGTGCTGGACTCCTTCCGGGAGGCCTTTCCGACTGTGGGCGTGCGTCTTCTCACCGGGGCGCTCGGCACAAGTGCGGAAGCCGTCTTGAACCATGACGCCGACATCGGGATCGTCGGCGGCGTGATGATCCCCCATCCGGACCTTGTCAGCCGAAAAGTGGGCGAAAACCAGGTCCTGCCCGTCGCTGCGCCGTCACACCCGCTTGCGCATGCGGGAAGCTCCGTCCCGATCGCAGTCGTCCGCGAGCACTTCCAGATCGTCATCAGCGATCTCAGCAGGCGGACGGAAGGCCGCAACTTCCATGTCCATGCGCTCAACACCTGGCACGTCAGCGACCTCACCACGAAGCATGCCTTGATTTCCGCCGGGCTCGGCTGGGGCGGCATGCCGCTCTGGCTCGTCAGGGACGACCTCGAGGAAGGCCGGCTGGTCGAGCTCTCGCTCGAGCCCTATCCGCCGTCGACCTATTCCATGTTCGCCATCCGCACGAACGACAAGCCGTACGGCCCCGCCGCATCATGGATGGCAAACCGCTTCGAAACCGCCTTTGCCGCCTTCGGCTGGACGGGAGCGTGAGTGTGTAGCATTCCGCGCTTTCACCCGCTCTCTGGCGGCTTCCGACACTTGGCCAACGGCTAAATCGGGAGCTAAATTCCAAGGATCTGGCAAAGCCAATTCCTCAGCGCTGCAGCATGCGTTCGCGCCAGGCGGTCAGCGTTTCAGCGATGATGCGTTCCGGCGCAGCGGCACTTTCGAACACCGCTTCGACGGGGAGCGCCCGCACGTTGGCGGCGAACTCCCGGACGGGGCCCGGCCCATCGTCGAGACGCACCAGGTCCTTTTCCGTGGTCACGAGCTGCAGGCCCTCCGCCTCGGCCTGGGCGGCCAGTTCAGCCACGTCGTCCTCGCCATAGGGATAGTGGTCTGGAAAGGAACGCGTGGCGACGACCTCGGCACCCGTGTTGCGCAGCGTGTCATAGAACTTCTCGGGATTGCCGATACCGGCGAAGGCAAGGACGCGCACATCCTTCAGCCCGCGCACCTTGCGCGGCTTCACCCGCGCGGCGAAGACCGGCTTGCCGGCGCGGGAGGCGCGGCGCACGACGATCTCTGCAGCGTCCCCCTCTCCCATGGTCACGACGCCGTCTGCATGGCGCAGCTGGTCGATCAGAGGCGCACGCAGCGGGCCTGCGGGGATGACATGGCCATTGCCCAGGCCGCGCCGGGCGTCGACGACGATCAGCGCGAAATCCATGTGAACGCGTGCACTCTGGAACCCGTCATCCATGATGATGAAATCACAGCCAGCTTCCACAAGACGCCGGGCCCCGGCAGCCCGGTCGGGCGTGACTACGGTGGGTGCGTGGCGTGCGAGCAGCAGCGGCTCGTCGCCGACGAGGCGTGCCGTGTCCTGCCTGGCATCCACCAGGTGCGGCTCGGAAAGGCTGCCTCCATAGCCACGCGAAAGGAAGCCGATCTTCAGCTTCTGGCGCTTGGCCTCCCTGGCGAGCGCGATGGCGATCGGCGTCTTGCCCTCGCCGCCGACGGTGAGATTGCCGACGCAAAGCACCGCCGCGGGGATCCTTTCCCGCCGCGCCGCGCCCAGCCGCGCGCGGGCGACCAGCCCGTATGCCGTCGAGAAGGGCCACAGGGCCCAGGCGCGCCAGTCCGACCTCTCCCACCAGAAGGGGGGCGCCTCGCTCGTCGCCATCGCTCAACCCCGCCCGCCGCCGCTACCCTGCAGACGGCTCTTGACGATGAGCGGATGGACGAAAGGTTCGAGCGCCACCAGCGTATGCGACAAGGCACCCGACATTTCGTGCACCGCCCGCCGGCCGGCGGCAATCATCGCGCCGCGCATCGCATCATTGTTGAGCAGAAAGTTCACCGCGCCGGCCAGCATCTGCGTGTCGCGCACCAGCCGCGCCCCGCCGCGATCAAGCAGGCGGGCGTAAGGATCGCGGAAGTTCTGGACGTGAACGCCCGAAAGGACCGCCGTGCCCAGCATGGCGGGCTCAATCGGGTTCTGTCCGCCCTCGCCCGTGAGCGAACGTCCCATGAAGGCAATCTCGGTCAACCGCAAGTAAAGTCCCATCTCTCCGATCGTATCGCCCAAAAGGATATCCGTCTGCGCTGTTATAGCCCCATTATCGCTGCGACAGGCGACACTGAGCCCCTTTTCGGCGAGGGCGGCCTTGATTGCCGGGGCGCGCTCGGGATGTCGAGGCACGATGATGGTAATGAGATCGGGACGGCGCCGGCGCAGCATCTTGTGAACATCCGCCGCCGCTTCCTCTTCCCCCGGATGGGTGGAGACCGCCGCCCACACCGGGCGGGTGCCCAGCATCCCTTTCAACCGGGCAAGCATGTCCGCGTCGACCGGCGGCATCGGCGTGTCCACCTTCAGATTTCCCGAGACGGTGACCGGCCGTGCACCGAGTGCCCGGAAACGCTCGCCGTCCACTTCGGATTGGGCGACCACGTGGGCGAGATTCTCGAACAGCGCCTCGGCCAGGTAGGGACGCCTGCGCCAGCGCGCGAAGGAACGGTCGGACATGCGTCCGTTGACGAGCACCTGGGGCACGTGCCGAACGCCGAGCTCCAGGATGGTGACGGGCCAGATCTCCGATTCGGCCATGATGGCGAGATCGGGCGTCCAATGGCTGAGAAAGCGGCTGACGGCCGGCTTCAGATCGAGCGGTACATACTGGTGAACGACGCGGTCGCCCAGCCGCTCCTCAGCGACACTCGCCGAGGTCACCGTTCCGGTCGTCAGCACCACGTTGATGCGGCTTGTCAGCAGATGCTCGACCAGTCCCAGAACGGCGATCGTCTCGCCGACGCTCGCCGCATGCATCCAGACCAGCGGGCCGGAGGGCCGCTCGCGGCTCGGTTTGCCGTAGCGCTCGTGGCGGCGGATGCGGTCTTCCTTGCCCTTGCTGACACGCCAGGCGATGTAGCCGCCGATGAGCGGATAGGCAGCCGCGCCTGTCCAGCGATACGTGGCAAGGATGGCTCGCGCCCAGCGTTCGCTCATTCTCGGCCATCGACGAGCTGGTAGGCCTTGCCGGTGACCTCATCGATCGCGTCGGTGACCTGCCGGCGCTTCTCCTCCATTTCATGGTCGTCCGCGTCGGCCGCCACGAAGATCGGTTCCCCGAGGATGAGGGCAAGGCGGCCGAAGGGCAGATTCACCGTCGTCTTGTCCCACGTGTTCTTCAGGACTTTGCGGCGGCTGGTGGCGATTGCCATCGGCACGATCGGCCGGCCTGAAAGCCGGGCGAGCGTCACGATGCCGAGGCCGGCCTGGCGCGGCGTGCCGTGGGGAATGTCGGCGATCATGGCGACGCTGAAACCGGCCTCGATCTTGCGCTTCAGCTGGATGAGCGCGGCCGCACCACCCTTTCTGACCTTGTGCTTACCCTCGCGCCCGCCGGAACCGCGCACGATGTCGAAACCCAGCCTCTGGGCCACGAGCGCATTGAGCTCGGCATCGGCACTGCGCGAAAACAAGGCCACGACGGGATGCGTGCGGGGATTGACTGCGGGCGCCAGGAGGTGCTGGCCATGCCACAACCCGGCAATGGCCGGCCCGTGGGCCTCCATCACCTCCTCCATGTCGTGCGAGCCTTCGACCCGACGGTTGGTCCGCTCTATGAAGCGGATTCCCGCTGCCATGAGGAATGCCAGGGCTTTCTTGACGTGGTGGGAACGCGCCAGGGGCTTGCGGACACGGCGCCAGAGCGTCTTCATCACCCCTGCGCGGGCGCGCGGGCGTGGTTTCGCCTCCACCCGAGACGAAGGCGCCATTGCCCTGTCGCCCATGGAATCAGTCCCGACCTGCCTTGCCTGCATCCGGATCGAGCAGGCGATGGAGGTGGACAATGAAGTAGCGCATGTGGGCATTGTCCACCGTTTCCTGTGCCTTGGCCCGCCAGGTTGCCTCGGCGGATTTGTAGTCCCCGTAGATCCCGACGATATCGAGCGCCTCGAGGTCCCGGAATTCGGTGCCCGTCAGCGACTTCAGCTCCCCACCGAAGACGAGATGAAGAAGCTGGCTCTTGTCTGTTTCCTCGGCCATGGCAGTCATTCTACCCCAATTGGGAGGTTTTGTGACGGAATGCCGGAATGCCGGCATGCCGCGAAGCGGTTCCCGCCCTTTTTGAATCCATTCTGAGCGGCAGGCAACCCCGCGCGGAGCGGCGCCCACCGCCCATTACACACGAATGCCCGACAACACACCCGCCATGGACTCCAAAAGGTGCCCGCTGCCGGCCGCCAGCGGTCCGAGGCGCGGGTTCGGCCCGCCATAGCGCGGGCGGCCGCCCGTGGCGTCGACGATCAGCCCGCCCGCCTCGGCGAGGATGATGTCGGCCGCTGCCACATCCCAGTCATGGGAGGCCGGTCGCACGAAGGTGGCGTCCATCCGGCCTTCCGCCACCATGGCCAAGCGATAGGCGAGCGAATGCACGTAAGGGTGCGGCGCCACCCGTGCGAAAACCTCCGCCGGCAGCGCCTTGATCATCGGCTTGGGACCGGCCATGAGGAGTTCGCGTCCCGGCTTGCGCACGGTGATCGCCTCTCCGTCACGCCGGGCACCGGCACCCAGGGCGGCGCTGAAGGTCTCGCCGCTGGCAGGGCACTCCAAGACTCCGGCAATGGCGCGTCCGTCCTCGACCACGGCAACGCTGACGCACCAGACCCGGCGCCCCTCGATGAAGGCGCGGGTGCCGTCGATGGGATCGACGACGAAAGTGCGGGCGGCACTCAGGCGCTCCTTGCTGTCGACGGTCTCCTCCGACAGCCAGCCGTAGTCGGGGCGCGCTTCCGTGAGGGTCCGGCGCAGGAACAGATCAACCTCCAGATCGGCCTTGCTGACGGGCGAATTGCCTTCCTTCCACCAGACCTCGGGATCGTTGCGGAAATAATGCATGGCGATCCGGCCGGCTTCCCGCGCCGCGCGCGCGATCAGCGACCGATCGTCCGCCAGAGCCTGGCCCGAGGCATCATTCACCGGCAACGGTCATTCCTTCGATGAGCAGCGTCGGTGCCGCCGTGCCGAAATTACGGTCGAGGTCGTTCGCCGGCGTCATGCGCAGGAACATGTCCTTGAGATTGGAGGCGATCGTCACCTCGGAGACGGGATAGGCGATCTCGCCGTTCTCGATCCAGAAACCGGAAGCGCCGCGGCTGTATTCGCCGGTCACCAGATTGACGCCCTGGCCGAACAACTCGGTGACGTAGAAGCCATTCTTGATGCCGGCGATCAGCGCCTCCGGCGCGGCCTCACCCGGCTCGATGGCGAAATTCGTCGCCGACGGATTGACGGACGAGGCGGCGCGCACGCCGCGGCCGTTCGTCTCAAGCCCCAGTTCGCGGGCAATTGCCGTCGACAGAAGCCAGGCCGTCAGCACACCATCGTCCACCGGAACAAGGCGCTCGCCCGCCACGCCCTCCCCGTCGAAGGGGCGCGAAGCCTGCCCGCGCTTCTTCACGGGATCGTCGGTCACGGTCACGCCCGGCGCGGCGACCGCCTTGCCCATCCGGTCACGCAGGAAGCTGGTCTTGCGCGCGACGGACGCGCCGTTGATCGCGGCAGCCAGATGGCTGGCGATGCCGCGCGCCACGCGCGGGTCGTAGACGACGGGGAAAACACCGGTCTTTACCTTGCGTGCGTTGAGCCTTTTTACCGCCCGTTCACCGGCGGTGCGGCCGATCTTCTCCGTCTCCTCCAGATCGGCGAAATGAAGGCGGGAGGAAAAATCATAGTCGCGCTCCATGGCCGTGCCTTCACCGGCGATCACGGCGGCGGAGCGGGAGAAGCGCGTGGCCGCATACTGGCCGACGAAACCGTGCGAGGTGGCAAGCACCAGCCCGCCCGAGCCGGCGCTGGCGGCAGCGCCGGAGGAATTGGTCACACCCGGAACCGCCAGCGCGGCCTCCTCCATGGCGAGCGCGTCCTCCTTCAGCCGATCGGCGGGAATCTCGGTGTCGTCGACCAGATCGAGGTCCGCGATGTCGCGCGCCAGCCGCGCCGGATCGGCCAGGCCCTGATAGGGGTCTTCCGGCGAAACCCGGGCCATCGCGATGGCACGCTCGGCGAGCGCGGCCAGGTCGGCGCCGACGGTCGCGGAGACGGCGGCCACGCGATTGCCGATGAAGACACGCAGGGACATGTCGTCGCTTTCGGCCGATTCCGTGCCCTCCACCTTGCCCAGCCGGACGGCCACACTGCTCGAGCGCGAGCGCATCACCACCGCATCGGCGGCATCGGCGCCGGCACGTTCGGCCATCTCCACCAGGGCGGCGACGCGGTCGAGGAGAGTCTTCTGGTCGGATGCGGTCATGAGAAGCCTTCAGGGTTTCGGGCCGTAAGCCCTGCTTCGGCGAAATACACGAAAAAAGTCAACAGACATGGTGACACCAACCATTTATGGTGCCGGGGGCGACAGGGCAATGCCGGCCCGCACGGACGGCACGAGCGGAACGGCCGAAGGGGAAGGAATGGAAGGAAACGCCGTAGTCTATTACGAGCCGCTGCTGCTCCTCGGTGGCGCGGTGATCGCAGCCCCCCTTTTCAAGCGCCTCGGCCTCGGCACCATCCTCGGCTATCTGGCGGCCGGCGTGGCAATCGGTCCCGCCGCACGGCTGATTTCCGGCGGCGAGGAACTGCTGCACGTGGCGGAGCTCGGCATCGTCTTCCTGCTCTTCATCATCGGGCTGGAACTCAATCCCTCGCGGCTGTGGGCGATGCGGCGCGACATCTTCGGCATGGGTCTCGCCCAGGTGCTGGCGACGGGTGTCGCGCTGGCGGCGGCCGTCTGGCTGGCGCTCGGCTTCTCCCTTGCCGCAGCGGTCATCATCGGTTTCGGGCTCGCGCTCTCCTCCACCGCCTTCGCCGTGCAGACCATGGAAGCGCAAGGGGCGCTCAACCGGCGTTTCGGCCAGACCGCCTTTTCGATCCTGCTTTTCCAGGACATGGCAATCGCGCCGCTGCTCGCGCTCGTGCCACTCCTTTCGCCGGGCGGCGAGGGCGCCGAGGCCATCAGCGGCGCGCGCTTTCTTCTGGCGCTCGCCAGCGTCGCCGCCCTGGTGGTGGCCGGGCGCTATCTCATCAACCCGCTCTTCCGCCTGATCGCCACCACCGGCGCACGCGAGGCGATGCTGGCGGCTGCGCTCCTGGTGGTGCTGGGCTCGGCAAGCCTCATGCAGATGGCCGGGCTGTCGATGGCGCTCGGGGCCTTCATCGCCGGCGTGCTCCTGGCCGACTCGGCCTTCCGGCACGAACTCGAAGCCGACATCGAACCGTTTCGCGGTATCCTTCTGGGCCTGTTCTTCATGGCTGTCGGCCTTTCCCTGAAGGTCGACGTGATCATCGCCAACTGGCTCGTCGTGCTTCTGGCCGTCCCCGCGCTGATGGCCGTCAAGGGCATCCTGATCTACGGCCTGTGCCGGATCTCCGGCTGCAACCACAACGACGCGGTGCGGATTGCCGCACTTCTTCCGCAGGGCGGCGAGTTCGGATTCGTGCTCTTCACCGCCGCTTCTTCGGCGCTGATCCTCTCCCCCGCGACCGCCTCGCTGCTGACGGCGGTGGTGACGCTGTCGATGGCCGCCACTCCGCTCTCGGTGCGGCTCGGCGAAATGCTCCTTCAAACCGAGACGGAGGAGGAGATCGACGAGGATTTCCAGGGCGCGGAGGCCGATGTGCTGATGATCGGCTTTTCCCGGTTCGGTCAGATCGCCTCGCAAATCCTTCTGGCCGGCGGCAAGGACGTGACGATCATCGACCATTCGGCGATCCGTGTACGGGCGGTGGAGAAATTCGGCTTCCGCATCTATTTCGGCGACGGCCGACGCAAGGAGGTGCTGGAGGCCGCCGGAATCAGGCGCGCCCGGGTGGTGGCCGTGTGCACCAATGCGCGCTCGGTGACGGACGCGATCGTCGACATGATCCGGTCGGAGTTTCCGCATGTGAAGCTCTACGTGCGCTCCTACGACCGCGCCCACACGCTGGCGCTCATGGCACGCGGCGTCGAATACGAGGTCCGCGAGACCTTCGAGTCCGCCCTTCTGTTCGGGCGCAAGTCGCTCGAGGCACTCGACGTCGAGGAAGACCTGGCCCGGGCAATCCAGGAGGACGTACGCCGACGCGACGAGGAACGGCTGGCCATCCAGGCGGTCGAAGGCTTTGCGGCCGGCCAGGACAGGATGCATGTCCGGCCCGTGACACCGGAGCCGCTGATCAAGCCCTCCCGCGAGGCGCGGCGGCTGGACCGAACGACGGAGACGAGCGAAAGCTGAGCGGCCGTTCGATGACCGGCTACCGCGCCGATCCCTCGAGCGCGGCCTCGACCGCCCGCTTCAGCTCGTCCTTGATGGAGGCGGTCTCCTCCATGATGGCGTCTACCTTGAGGAAATCGAGGACACGGAAGCGCTCGACGGCCGGGCGCAGCAGGATGTCCGGGCGCTTGTTCTGCAGCTTCAGGGCGATGATCGACTGCATCATGAGCTGGGTGGCGCCGAACATCATCTCGATGGTGCTCGGCACCTTGGGCGAGCGCACGGTCGGCGCGCCGACCACATCGATGGCGATCAGAACGTCGGCCGCGCCTTCCAGAACGTCGAAGGGCACGGGATTGTAGATCCCGCCGTCGATCAGCGTCATGCCGTCGCGCCGCACGGGCCGAAAGACGGCCGGCAGGGCGGCGGAGGCGGCGAGGGCCGAACGCAGATCCCCCTGTTTGAAAACGGCCAGCCGGTGGCCGTAGTAGTCGGTCGCCGTCACATGGAGGGGGATTTGCAGTTCCTCGAAACTGTGGGGGATCTGTGCCGGAAGGAACGCCTTGATGATGCGTTCGGCATTGAACTGGCCGAGCCGCAGGCCGCCCTCCATCATCTCGGAAAACTTCGCCGGGCGGGCGCGCCAGAGACGGCTCGCCACTTCCGCGCGGCTGGCGAGCACGCCGCTCGCATAGGCGCGGATCTCCTTTCCACTCATGCCGGCGGCCATGCCCGCCCCCATGAGCGCGCCGATGGACGACCCCGAGATCGCCACCGGCCGGATCCCGAGCTCGTCGAGCGCCTCGATGGCGTGAATATGCGCGAGCCCGCGGGCACCGCCACCGCCGAAGGCGATCGCGAAGGTGGGTCCTGCAGGAGGCTTGCGGTCCACCAGGGTGGCGGCCGCATCGCTGCGATCAGTCATTGCCGCCGCACTTCATCGTTGCGCCGGGGCAAGCGGTATCACTTTTGCCGGCCGGGCTCCAGAGGCCGTCAGGAACTGACAGCCCCTAGCCTTCAGCCGTCCTGGTCCGCGGTTTCCTCGACCTCGGGCCCGACGATGAGCATTGTCGGCTCGACGGAAAGCAGCCTGCTTGCCATGTCCCGGGCGTCTTCAAGCGTGACGGCGTTGAAGAGGGCATCACGCCGCTCGAGATAATCCCGTCCCCGGCCGAGACGCTGCAGGCTGACAAGAGTGCGGGCGATGCTGGTGGTCGAACTGAGGTTCCCAACGGCATAGGAACCGATGAGATAGCGCTTCGCGCTTTCGAGTTCCTCAGCCGTCGGCCCTTCCTCGGCCATGTTCTGCACGACCTCGCGGACCGCCCCCAGGGCCTCTCCGGTCTGGTCGGCGCTGGTCGATGTATAGACGACCAGTCGTCCCCAATCGACGTCGCTGTCGAGGAAGGCGCCCGCGCCATAGGCCAGACCGCGCCGCTCCCGCACCTCGGTGAAGAGCCGCGAGACCAGCCCGTCGCCGCCGATAACCTCGGCGACGACGGAGGCGGCATAGATGTCGTCATTCGTCGCGGCGACGCCGGGATAGACGAGGCTGATCGAGGATTGCGGACGGTCGTAGACCTGCGCAACCTCCTCGCCGAAATTGAGATCCGGCGGAGGAACTTCCTTCAAATCGGCTTCGGCCGGAAGTTCTGCGAACACCTCGTCGAGAACGCTGCGCAGGGTCTCCGGATCTATGGCGCCGACGACGCCGATGAAAAGGTTCGAGCGCGCGAAGGTCCTGCGGTGAAAGCCCTCGAGGTCCTCGCGCGAGACCGCCTGAAGGGATTCCAGCGTCGGCTGCCGGGCAAGGGGATGGTCGCCGTAAAGGGCGGCGGCCAGCGCCCGCTGGCCCTGCTCGTCCGGGTCGTTGCTCTCCGCCCTGATTTGCGAAAGGAGGACGGAGCGCATGCGCTCGACGGGCTGTTCGTCGAAGCGCGGCGCGGTGAGCGCGAGCGACAGGAGTTCAAGCGGCTCCTCGATCTCGTCAGCCAGCATGTTCAACTCGCCGGTGATGCGATTGCCGGTGGCGCGGAAGGAAAGCTGCGCACCCGTCTCGTAGAGCCGTTGCTGGAAGGCTTCCGAATCCAGTTCGCCCGCACCTTCGTCAAGCAGCGAGACCAGCAGATCCGCCATGCCTTCCTTGCCGGCCGGCTCCTGGTTGCTGCCGCTGGCAAAAGCGAAGGAGAGGGCCACGGTCGGGTCCGTCTGGTCTTCCACCAGCCAGGCGGTCACGCCCGTTTCGGACGTGACCTCGACGATATCCAGGCTGGCTGCCCGGACGGGCAGAACGGTCATCAGGAGAGCCGTCAGCCCGGCGAGCCCGAGACGCGTCAACACCCTTGCGTGATCGCCATCGCACCGGAAACACATTGCGCTGATCGGCCTCATGCGGGATCCTCCTGCTCGCTTGCCGTGTCCGCTTCTTCGGGCAGCAGATAGCCGGTAACGCCACGCCGGTTCCCGAGATAGGCGCGTGCGGCGGCGCGGACGTCCTCGACGGTCACCGCCTCTATGCGCTCCCGCGTCTTGCCCAGATCATCGACCGTACCGCCGGTCACCAGCGTGACGCCGTATTCCATGGCGCGCGACATCTGATCGTTGTTGTTGAGGATGAGCCGGCTTGCCAGCACATTCTTTGCCGTCTCGAGCTCCTTTTCGGAAACGCCCTCGGCGGCGATCTTCGCAATTTCGGCCTCGATCACGCGCTCCACCTCGTCAAGTTCGGCAGTGTCGTTCGATTGCGCGTAAATGCCGACGCTGGAATAATCGAGCCGCCCGACACCGGTCCAGGCGCTGACGGCGGAAGCGATCTGACTCTTGACCACCAGCTCCTGATAGAGGCGGCTGCGCGAACCGCCACCGAGGATTTCCGTCAGCACCTGCAGGGCATCCGCCGTCTTCCCCTGCTCGGAAAAATAGGCGGGTGCGAACCACTGGCGTATGAAGCTCGGCAGGCTGGCACGCGGATCATGCAGGGTCACGCTGCGGACCGTCCTCGGTTCCGGCTCCATCGGCCGGACGCGCGGCGGCAGATCGGGGCCTGGCGGGATCCTGCCGTAGGTCTCCGAGGCGAGCCTACGCACGGTCTCCGCGTCAATGTCGCCGGCCACCACGAGAACGGCATTGTTGGGCGTGTAGTAGCGTTCGTAGAAGGCGACGAGCTCATCCCGGTCCAACGCCTCGATCTCGTGCATCCAGCCGATCACCGGAATGCCGTAGGGATGGTTCTTGTAAAGTGTCGCGTCGACGGCCTCGTTGAGGATGCCGAAGGGCCTGTTGTCGACGCGCTGAAGGCGCTCCTCCATCACCACCCGGCGTTCGGTCTCGATCGCCTGCTCGTCGAGAATGAGGTTTTCCATACGGTCGGCCTCGAAGGCCATCATCTCGCCCAGCGCGTCCGGCGGCACCTGCTGGAAATAGGCAGTGTAGTCCTGGGTGGTGAAGGCGTTCTGATTTCCGCCGACCGCCTTCACCGCCGCATCGAAGGCGCCCTCCTCACGGGTCTCGGTGCGCTTGAACATGAGATGCTCGAAGAAATGCGCGATGCCGGACTCGCCGCGCTCCTCGTCGGCGCTGCCCACCTTGTACCAGAGCATATGCGTGACCACCGGTACGCGCCGCTCTGGGACGACGACGACTTTCAGTCCGTTGTCGAGGACGAAGGTTTCCACCTCGACCGGCTGCGGGGCCTGAGCCGCAGCCTGGTTAAGAGCGGGAAACACCAGTAGAACGATCAGGGCGAAGACGGACAGCGGCCTCATGAAAAATCCTCTTTGACGTGACCTCGGCCCGCAGGGGCGACGAGCAGCAACTTTCCCGTGCAGTCCGCCTAGGGCCTCACCGTGGCCAAAGTCAGGCAAGGCCGCAAAAAGCCAGTGTCGTGCCGGTGTAGACGCGCCGCTCGTGGAGCACAAGTCCAGCCGGCGGAGCGAAGGGGGTGGCGGCAGCCTCCTCCACGACGACCAGCGCATCGGCAACGAGCCAACCGCCTTCCATGGCGGAAGCGAGCGCCCGCTCGCCGAGCCCACGGCCATAGGGCGGATCGGCAAAGACGAGCCCGAACGGCTCCATTGTACCGACCGGCCCCAGGCGCGTGGCGTCGCGGCGGAAGAGGCGCGTCACGCCCTGAAGGCCGAGGCTCTCCACATTTTCGCGGATCAAAGCGCGGGCGGCGGCATCCTGTTCCACGAAAAGGCAGTACTTTGCGCCGCGCGAAAGCGCTTCGATGCCCAGCGCCCCACTGCCAGAGAAGAGATCGAGCACGCGCCGCCCCTCGATGCTGCCGGGATATCCGTGCTCCAGGATGTTGAACAGCGCCTCGCGGGCACGGTCCGTGGTGGGCCGGATGGCATCGGACCGCGGCGAGGCGAGCCGCCGTCCACGCAGCCTTCCGCCAACGACGCGCATTCCCGCTACCGTCGCTCGCCGGACCGGGGCTTGCCGCCCTTGGGGCGGCGCTCGGTGCGCCCGGTGCGCCCGCTGGCCTGGCCGCCGGTCCCGGAACCGCGTCCCGCCTTGTGATCACCGCCGTCGTCCCGTTGATCGGCGGCCTTTTTTGGGCCGACGGGCCGTGCCCCCGGTGCCATCCAGACATTGGCCGCGCGCGAGCGGCGCTCGACGGGGCGGGCTGGCTGGCCGGCCGTCCGGCCCGCCTTGCTGGTTTTTTCATCGCCCTTGCCGCGTTGTCCGCCTCGGCTGCCCTTGCCGGTCGAGGGAGGCTTCGTCTGCAGGCGGTCGCGCGCCTCCTCGCGCTTCTCCTCGCGCGTCCTTTTGCGGTCGTGCCGCGGTGGCCGGACGGGCTCCTCCGGCGTGCCGGCGCGCTTCTTCGGCTCCTCCGCCGGCTGGCTGGCCGCGACGTCGCCGGCACGCAGGGGCCGGTTGGGGAAAGGCCGGGCGATCGGTGCATCGAAATTGGCGCCGGCCTCGGAGAGCAGACGCTCGCCGAGTTGGTCGCGCAGCATGCGCCCCTTTATCTCCTGAACCGCGCCTTCCGGCAGCACGCCAAGCTGGAAGGGGCCGTAGGAGATACGGATAAGGCGGGTCACCTCGAGCCCCAGCGTGCCCAGGACCTTCTTCACCTCGCGGTTCTTGCCCTCGCGCAGGCCGAGCGTCAGCCACGCGTTCGAACCCTGCTTGCGGTCGAGCGTGGCTTCGATGGCGCCGTAGAAGACGCCGTCGACGGCGATTCCCTTCTCCAGCTCGGCCAGCGCCAGTGGATCGACGCTGCCGTGTACGCGCACGCGATAGCGGCGCAGCCAACCGGTGGACGGCAATTCCAGGACACGGGCAAGGCCGCCGTCATTGGTCAGCAGCAGCAGCCCTTCCGTGTTGATGTCGAGCCGTCCGACCGCCACCAGCCGGGGAAGGCCGGCGGGCAGGATGTCGAACACCGTCCGGCGGCCCTCCGGGTCGCGGCTGGTGGTGACGACGCCGGCCGGCTTGTGCAGGAGGAAAAGCCGGGTGCGCTCCATCTGCGGAATGGGCGTGCCGTCGACCTCGATGCGGTCGGAGGGCCGCACGTTGAAGGCGGGCGTGTCGAGCACGCGGCCGTTCACCTTCACCCGGCCCTCGGCGATCATCGCTTCCGCATCGCGCCGCGAGGCGACACCGGCGCGCGCCAGCCTCTTGGCGATGCGCTCTCCCGGCGCATCAGGACCGGCGGGCCCGTGCGCCTTCGATGACGCAGCAGCGGAAGCCGCCGGAGACCGCGGCTTGCCGGCCGGCTTCGACGGGCGCTTCGCGCCGGCCCTTTCCTTCTTCTTGTCGTTCTTCATGGTGGTGTTTGCCTTTCAGGGCCGCCAGGGGCTAGGTATCAATTCGTCCCGGATCTTGCGAGCAAAAAGCGTGACCCCAAAACAGTCGAACAGCTACCCGCCCTTCATGGACATGGCGCTCGACGAGGCGCGCATGGCAGGCGAGCGCGGCGAGGTTCCCGTCGGGGCGGTGATCGTGCGCGAGGGTGCTGTGCTTGCGCGGGCGGGCAACCGCACGCGCGAATACAGCGATCCGACGGCGCATGCCGAGATCCTGGCGCTGAGGGCCGCCTGCCGGGCCGAGGCCTCCGAGCGGCTTCCCGGCGCCAACCTCTACGTCACGCTCGAGCCCTGCGCCATGTGCGCGGCGGCCATCTCCTTTGCGCGCATCCGCCGGCTCTATTTCGCCGCTGGAGACGAAAAAGGGGGCGGCGTCATCCATGGCGGGCGCTTCTTCGGCCAGCCCACCTGCCACCACGCGCCGGAGGTCTACGAAGGTCTCGGCGAGCGCGCGGCGGCGCAGTTGCTCAAGGATTTCTTTTCGCTCAGGCGTGCCGCATCCGAGGACGGCTGATTCCCGGCTTCAGTTCAGCCAGGGGATGAGCTTGCGCAGGCCGCCACCCGACTCCTCGCTCGCGGCCTGGCGCTTTTTCTTCCACTCATCCTCGCCGAGTTCGTCGGCCGGCGCGGTCTCCGCGGGCTGGCGGTATTCCACCGGCGGGTCGCTCAGATAGCGCCGGGTATTGGGGCTGCCCTGCCGCGCCATCTGCTTGCGGCGCTGGAATTCCTTGCGCTGCTCTTCCCGCTTCTGACGATCGGCCGAGAGGCCCTCGGGCTGGTTTTCGCTATGGTGAATGTCGCGGATGACGTTCGGGCGGTAGTACGGATTGTCCTGGTTCGCCGTCGCCTCCGCACGAACACGCGCCAGGCGCTCCTCGGGCGATTCGGGCCAGGCCGGGTTCTCGCGCGCCGCATCCTCCTGGGGTGGCGGCAGCACCTCGGTGGAGGGCGGCTTCACGAGGCCGGCGCGCGGCACGTAATTGATCGGCTTCTGCCTATCCGGCTTGAGCGACAGGGCGCCGGTCAGGTCCTCCACCAGTTGCTTTTCCGCGGTGGTTCCGGTGCCGTAGGTGGTGCCGCCGCATGCGGAAAGGGCGGCGACGGCGGCGAGCAGACCCGCTCGGGCCATCAGCGATGCCGTGCGCGGTCCTCCGCGGCCGATGCGCATGCCAGTGTGCAGCCTGCTCACGTCCAACTCTCCTCAGCGCCTGGGACCCGACGATCGCGGCCCCATGCCATGCCTTCTCGCCGCCGAATCCGACGAGATGATGGCGCGTTCATGCCGGCCTTTTACCGGACGTGCCGGCCGGACGCAACGGCCCCGCCGGCGCGCACCGTTCAACACCGCGCCTCACGTGGCGGAGGGAGGGCGCTAACGGCCTTTCCCTCCGTGCATCGCGCCTTGAACCGATGCACCAGGCTCAAAGCCGGCCCAGCGCCTTCAACTCGCGCAGCGCGGCGGCATCGCGGGCGGAAACGTCGGGGAACTCGGGATCCGAGCCCACATCTTCCGTATAGCGCCAGGAACGCGCACATTTGATGCCGGAGGCGCGCTTGAACACCACGCCCACGCCCTTGACGTCGTCGAGGGTGAAGGCGTCGGCCGGCGGTGCATCGTCGCGGATCTCCATTCCGCTGGTGATGCAGATCTCCGCCATGTCGCGGTCGGCGATCGCCGCGCGCAGGTCGGGATCCGTCACATGGACGATCGGCGCCGCCTCAAGCGAGGCACCGATGGTCTTTTCGCGGCGCTCGATCTCCAGCGCGCCCATGACCACCCGGCGCACCTGGCGAACCTTGCGCCATTTCTCCGCCAGATGGTCGTCGCGCCAGTCGGCAGGCACCTCGGGGAACTGGGCCAGATGCACCGACGCCGCGTCCGGGTGACGCTCCAGCCAGGCCTCCTCCGTCGTGAAGGGCAGCATCGGTGCCATCCAGGTGACCAGGCAATCGAAGAGCCGGCGGATGACCTGGATCGCCGCCTTGCGCCGCGTGCTCGAAGGCGGGTCGCAGTAAAGCGTGTCCTTGCGCACGTCGAAGTAGAAGGCGGACAGCTCCACGACCATGAAATCGAGCAGCGCGCGCATAACGCGCTTGAAGTCGAAATTGTCGTAGCTCTTGTGCACCAGCGCATCGAGCTCGGCCAGCCGGTGCAGCATCAGCCGCTCCAACTCCGGCATCTCCTCGTGCGGCACCGTCTCGCCAGCGTCATGGGCGAGCGTGCCCAGCATCCAGCGGACGGTGTTTCTCAGCTTGCGATAGGCATCGATGTTGGTCTGCAGGACGTTCTGGCCGAGGCGCTGGTCCTCCCAGTAGTCTGTGGTGACCACCCACAGGCGCAGTATGTCGGCGCCCGATTTCGCCATCACGTCCTGCGGCACCACCGTGTTGCCGAGCGACTTCGACATCTTGCGGCCTTCTTCGTCCATGGTGAAGCCATGGGTGATGACCGTATCGTAGGGCGCGCGGCCGCGCGTGGCGCAGCTTTCCAGAAGCGAGGAATGGAACCAGCCGCGGTGCTGGTCGGAGCCTTCGAGATAGACGTCGGCGGGCCATTTCAGGTCCGGCCGGTCTTCCAGGGTAAAGGTATGGGTCGAGCCGGAATCGAACCAGACATCCAGGATGTCCATGACCGGCTGCCACGGCTCGTTGGCGCGGGAACCCAGGAAGCGCTCCCTTGCGCCCTCGGCGAACCAGGCGTCGGCGCCTTCCTTCTCGAAAGCCTCGAGAACGCGGGCATTGACTGCCTCGTCCTTGAGGATTGCGCCATCCTCGTCGACGAAGATGCAGATCGGCACGCCCCAGGCACGCTGGCGCGAGAGCACCCAGTCGGGCCGCTCCTCGATCATGGAGCGCAGCCGCGTCTGGCCGGCGGCCGGCACGAAGCGGGTGTCGTCGATGGCCTTGAGGGCACGGGTGCGCAGCGTGGTGCCGTCGCCCAGCCCCTTGTCCATATGGACGAACCATTGCGGCGTGTTGCGGAAGATGACCGGCTTCTTCGAGCGCCAGGAATGCGGGTAGGAATGCTTCAGCCGCCCGCGCGCGAAGAGCATGTCCTTTTCAATCAGCGCTTCGATGACGGCCTTGTTGGCGTCGCCCTTCTTGCCCTTATCGTCGATCACGCGCGCCGGCCCGCCTTCGCGGTCGGGGCCGAAGCCCGGCGCATCCTTGGTGAAGAAGCCGCCGTCGTCCACGGTGAACGGGATCGTCGTATCGACGCCGCGCGCCTCCAGCTTCGCGCGCGCGTCCATCCACGCGTCAAAGTCCTCACGGCCATGACCGGGTGCCGTATGGACGAAGCCGGTGCCGGCTTCGTCGGTGACGTGCTCACCGGGAAGGAGCGGGACGGGGAATTCATAGCCGCCGCCAAGGCCCTTGAGGGGGTGGGTGCAAACCTGGGGAAAGAGCTCACCAGGACTTACCTCGCGCAGGCGCTGGTATTTCAGCTTCGCCTTAGCAAAGGATTCCTCCGCCAGCGCATCAGCAAAAATTAGCTTCTCACCAGCTTGAGGTCCGAAATCGTTCTCCGCCGCCGTGACTTCGTAAAGGCCGTAGGCGATGCGCGGCGAGAATGAGATCGCGCGGTTGCCGGGGATGGTCCATGGCGTCGTCGTCCAGATGACGACATATGCACCCGTCAGGTCTGATATATCCTCTTGAGTGGGTCCATGTGCACGGCGGATCGGAAACTTCACCCAGACCGTATCCGACTCATGGTCGTGATACTCGACCTCCGCCTCCGCCAGCGCCGTCCTTTCCACCACGGACCACATCACCGGCTTCGACCCGCGGTAGAGCTGGCCGGACATGGCGAATTTCAGAAGCTCGCCGGCGATGCGGGCCTCCGCGTGATAGGCCATGGTGAGATACGGGTTCTCGAAATCGCCGATCACGCCGAGGCGCTCGAACTCCTCCGTCTGCACCTTGATCCAGTGCTCGGCGAAGTCGCGGCATTCCTTGCGGAACTCGTTGACGGGCACCTCGTCCTTGTTGCGGCCCTTGGCGCGGTACTGCTCCTCGATCTTCCACTCGATCGGCAGGCCGTGGCAGTCCCAGCCGGGGACGTAATTGGAATCGTAGCCGCGCATCTGGAAGGAGCGCGTGATGACGTCCTTCAGAACCTTGTTCAGCGCGTGGCCGATATGGATGTTGCCGTTGGCATAGGGCGGGCCATCGTGGAGGACGAAGCGCGGCCGGCCCTCGGCATCCTCGCGCAGGCGCTTGTAGAGGTTCATCTCCTGCCAGCGCGAGACGATCTCGGGCTCCTTCTTGGGCAGGCCCGCCCGCATGGGGAAGCTTGTCTGCGGCAGATAGAGGGTCTTGGAATAGTCCAGCTTTTCGGAAGTGTCGGTCATCATTTCGCCGTGCAAATGCGAAGCGGAATTGGCCTCGCCGATCACAATATCATCCTTCGACAGGCTCAGGAGGCGGATGGCGCCCTTTCAAGGCGCAAGAAAACCCGGACCTTCCCGCAGGCTCACGCCGCGCGGAAGGCCGGGCCGATAATTCGTATTGTCACCTGCCGGCGCGGCGCCGTGGAGGCTTGGCCGTGGCAGGTCGGAAGGAAACCGGCGCCCGTCATCATGGCCGCGCTTGTAGCCGAGAGCGGCGGAAGAATAAAGGGCAGATTGACATGGCCAGACCGGCGGGCGGCCCTGTCCGCTCGGGAAGCGCATGGCAAAAAAAGCCCGGTTCACGAGGAACCGGGCAATCTGCAGGCAGCCGGGGGGAAACCGGCGTGATGGGAGTAAAATGCCTGCATGGGAGATCTGTCGGGTCAGGCTCGGCGGCGCATCGCGCTCTCGGCCCTTTCGCGATCCTGCCTGACCCGCATCAGGCGGCGAATGGGATCGTCGAGGATCGGCCCTTCCTGGGCGCGCGCGACATCCTCGCGCGTCAGGCCGATGTCGCGAAGCTCCCAGTCGGTCAGTTCATCGAGCCGGCGCATGGCGTGGCGGTTTTTCATCAGCCGCCAGGTTTCGCCAGCAAGGCGCACCAGGCGCACGGCCAGGCCCACCCGGCCGGTGGCTGCGGTCTGTGCGACGGTCTGTTGGACTTGCATGGCAAAGCTCCTCGGCGGTCAGTCGGCCTGCGCCCGCCCCGTTTCATGCAAATTTGTCCCATGAAAACATTGATTAGTCGAACGAATGTTTTTAATCTTTTGCATCAATTATCATGATGTAAGGGGCCTGCCATGGCCGCACCACTCGATCTCGACCAGCTTGCAACCTTCGTCGCCATCGCCGACACGGGCAGCTTCACGCGGGCGGCCGAGGAGGTGCACCGCACACAATCGGCCGTCTCCATGCAGATGCGCCGCCTGGAGGAGCGCGTCGGCAAGCCGCTCTTCGAGAAGGACGGGCGCACCAACCGCCTCACGGAAGAGGGCGAGAAGCTCCTGCCCTATGCGCGGCAGATGCTGCGGCTCAACCGGGAGACGCTGGCCGCCTTCGACGACGAATGCCTGGAGGGCCACATCCGCATCGGCATGCCGGACGATTATGCCGAGCGTTTCCTGCCGGAGATCATGGCCCGCTTCTCGCGCTCCAATCCGCGCGTGGAACTGTCGGTGCTGTGCGAGCCGACGGCGAATCTCGTGCAGCACGTGCGCCAGGGGAACCTCGACCTGGCGCTCGTCACGGACGAGGACGCTTCCGACATCGTGCGCCGCGAGCCGCTTCTATGGGTGGGTTCGGCCAACCATTCCACGCACGAGCGCCCGGTCCTGCCGATGGCCTTCGGCCGGCCGACCTGCTCCTGGCGCCGCGCCGCCTGCGAGACGCTTTCACGGACGAACCGTGAGTACCGTATCCTCTTCACCAGCTTCTCGGCCACGGTGATCTCGGCGGCCGTGCTCTCCGGCGTGGCGGTTTCAGTGCTGCCCGAATGCGCGCTGCGCCCGGGCATGCGGGTGCTGGGCGAGAACGAGGGCCTGCCGGCGCTGCCCGAGTGCCGGATCGGCATGATGCGCGGGCGCACCAGCCAGGTCGAGGTGGCCGACGCGCTCGCCCGCCACATCATCGAGAGCCTCGACAACATCTCCGTGCCCATGGCGGTCAACGAGGCGGAAGGCTTCGACTTCGCCTCGCTCCCCCACCGCGCCCGCCGCAGCAAAAGGCTGCGCCCGAGCCAAATCCTGCCTGGGTGGTGAGATGACCGGTATGTTCGCGGCGGACGAAAGAGGCCGTTGCGGTGTTCAAGGGAATCCTTCGCGATGACGCCCCAGCTTCGCCTCCGCCCCGCATCTCCAGAAGACAGGGACGCACTCGGCGCACTCAAGCTGCGGTCGTCGCTCGCATGGGGCGATCACATCGATGAATTGCTTGCGCTTCCCGAGGCGCGGCAAGTCCCGGCGGCGCATCTGCCGTTCATCGTCGTGGCGGAGCTTGCCGGGAAGGTCGTCGGTTTCGCAACCATCCTGCCGGAAAACGAGGATTTCCAGGCCGAACTGGAAGACATGTTCGTTGCACCCGCGGCATGGCGCAAGGGCGTCGGCAGGCAGCTTCTTGACGAAGCCGAGTCGCGCGCCGTCGCGCGCGGGGCGCGCTTCGTAAGGGTCGTCGCCGGCGAGCGGGCGCGCCCCTTTTACGAAGCCTGCGGCTATCGTGTCATCGGGACGGCCATGACCACGTTTGCGCCGGCGCTCGAAATGCACAAGGACCTGCGGCAGACCCGCGGAGCCCGCCCGGACGGCATCCTTTACCCGTAGTCCGCGCCTTGTCCTTGCGTTGATCCTGCCGGTGCGATGGGACCGCCCATCGGGCACCGTGCAGCCGATTGCCAGCATAACAGGTGTTCCTTGCCGAAATTACGCCTTCAAGTGGTGGTTGATCGAGCGCGCGATTCGCGGCGCGAGTCCGCGTCGCTGACAAAAGACACGAACACCGAGAGAACGCTGGAAACCAGATGACGGAAAACGCGCAATTCTCGCCCGATACGGCGGCACGACGGCGCTTCCTTGCCCTGTGCACGCTTGCCGTGGCCGGTATCATTGCCGTTCAGGCGATCGTTTTGCACCTGTTGGGGCAGCCGGCGATCTGCAGTTGCGGATATATAGCGTGGTGGTATCCGGAATCCTCGGGCCCGCAGACCTCCCAGCACATCGCGGACTGGTACAGCTTCAGCCATCTCCTCCACGGTCTGATCTTCTACTTCCTTTTCTGGCTGCTCGCCCCGCGGGCGTCCTTCGGCACCAGGCTCATTCTGGCGGTGGCGCTGGAGGCGGGCTGGGAAATCGCCGAGAACACGCCAATGGTCATCGACCGCTACCGCCAGACCGCGCTTGCGCAGGGCTATTTCGGCGACAGCATCGTCAATTCCCTGTCCGACACCCTCGCCGCCGTCATCGGGTTCTTCCTCGCCCGAGCCTGGCCGGTATGGATGAGCGTCCTCGTGGTGGTCGCCGTCGAACTCGTTCTTGCCTATGCGATCAGGGACAACCTGACCCTCAACATCCTCCAGCTGATCCATCCCGTGGATGCCGTTTCGCGGTGGCAGACCGGCGGCTGAGGGGTGGCGAACGGCGAGAAGTCCGGGCAGGCGGACGGCGCGTTCACCCCTTGAGAAAGCTCAGCCGCTCGTCAGTGCGGTTGGGCTCGATTTCGAGGATTTCGGCGCGCACCACGTTCTCCTCGACGAACGGATCTTCCTTCACCCGCGCCTCAAGCTCGGGACGCGTTGCGCCATGCGCCAGGACCGCACCGCCCCCATCGGGCCTCAGGCTTCCGACGAGGAGAAAGATACCGTCGTCGACGCCGCGCTGGATCCACGCCTTGTGCCCTTCCATGAAGCGGGGGGCTTGCGCTTTGTTCTCGGAAAATCTGAGTAGAACGACAAACATGAAATCGAGCATCCTTTGCGTTTGTTGAACAGAGGACAGCGTCTACGATGACGCGGCCCCTTCGGCGTTGGTCTCCAGCCATGCGCACATCTGGTCGACCTCGTGACGGATGAAATCCTCGTCATGAAAGGCGTTGGCCAGCGTGGCCACGCCCTGGCTGCGGGCAAGGACATGCATGGCGAGGGCGTCGGCGTCCGCCTCCCGACCGAGCAGCACGAACTGGCGGCGCAGCCAGTCCCGAAACAACGTGAAGATCCCGTTGGCGTCCTCCTGGGCGACGTGCTCCAGCTTGGCCAGTTCCGCGCACAGCGTTCCGACAGGGCAGCCATAGGCCATGATCTTTGTGCGGTTCGCGATCAGGATACGGATGAAGCTGCGAATCCGCTCGGCCGGCCCCTCCCCCTCGTCTTCCCAACGCTCGAGCATCCTGCGCGTATTGGCCAGACGCAGGGCGATCACAGCATCGAGGATCTCGTCCTTCGTCTTGAAATGATAGTAGAAGTTCCCCCGGGAGATCTGCACGACATCGGCGATGTCGGCGAACGAGGTGTGCGCGTAGCCCTGCTGGTAAAACAGCTTATCGGCGGCATCGACAATCTGCTCGCGGGTCGTCCTGGCGGTCACTTAAGCGTCTCCGTGGAATGACAGCGCCAACTAAGACGCTTGTCCTAGAGGGTGATTAGGTCATATGTCCTAATCCGTCAAGCAATCCTTGAAGAGCGGAGAAGAGCGCATGCGGGACCCGGTTCGGACAAAGTCCACCGCCCTCACGGTCCCCCGGCTTGACCCGACGCCCTCCAACCGGCTCTATCGTCCCATGGCAGATCCCGCACGCAACGATTCGCTGACCAACGTCGCCGAGTTCTCGGTGAGCGAGATCTCGGTCGCGCTCAAGCGCACGGTGGAGGAAGCCTTCGGCCATGTGCGCGTGCGCGGAGAGGTCTCGGGCTACCGGGGGCCGCATGCCTCCGGCCATTGCTATTTCTCGCTCAAGGACGAACGCGCGCGCATCGAGGCGGTGATCTGGCGCGGCACGTTCTCGAAGCTGAAATTCCTGCCGCAGGAGGGGCTGGAGGTGGTCGCCACCGGCCGGCTGACCACCTATCCCGGCTCCTCGAAATACCAGATCGTCATCGATTCGATCGAGCCGGCGGGCGCCGGCGCGCTGATGGCGCTTCTGGAAGAGCGCAAGCGCAAGCTTGCCGCCGAGGGCCTGTTCGCGGAAGAGCGCAAGCGGCCATTGCCCTTCATGCCGCGCGTCATCGGCGTCGTCACCTCGCCGACGGGTGCGGTGATCCGCGACATCATCCACCGCATCACCGACCGGTTCCCCGTCCACGTGGTTGTCTGGCCGGTGCGCGTGCAGGGCGAGACGACGGGCGAGGAGGTGGCGGCCGCGCTCACCGGCCTCAACGCGCTTTCGCCGGAAGGCGGCATCGCCCGGCCGGACGTCATCATCGTCGCGCGCGGCGGCGGCAGCCTGGAGGACCTCTGGGGCTTCAACGACGAGGCGGTGGTGCGCGCCGTCGCCGCCTCGAACATTCCGGTCATCTCCGCCGTCGGCCACGAGACGGACTGGACGCTGATCGATCTCGCCGCCGACCGGCGCGCGCCGACGCCGACCGGCGCGGCGGAGATGGCCGTGCCCGTGAAGGCGGAGCTGGAAGCCGGCCTTTCGCGCCTCTCGGCCCGGCTCAAGGGCGCGGCCTCGCGCGACCTGGAGCGGCGGCGGCAGGGCTTGCGCGCCATGGCGCGCGCACTGCCCTCGCCCGACCAGCTCTTCGCGCTGCCGCGCCGGCGCTTTGACGAGGCGTCGGGCCGGCTCGTGCGCGCCCTGCAGGCCGCCACCCAGCGCAAGCGCCTGCGCCACGACGGCCTGCGGCTTTCGCTTTCCATGCTCGACCGGCGCCTGGCCGAGGCGCGGCGCCAGTCAATCCAGTGCGGCGAGCGCCTGCCGATCGTCTTCCAGGGGGTGCTGCGCAACCGTCGCGCTCGCCTCGACCGCGATGCCGCGCGCATCAGCCCGTACACCCATCTGGAACGCATCCGCCGATATCACGCGCGCCTTGCGGATGCCGGGGAGCGCGCCGACCGGGCGATCCATGCGCGCCTGGACAAGTCGCGCACGGCGAGCGACCAGGCGGCCCGGCTCGCCCGCTCACTTTCCTACGAGGGGGTGCTGGAGCGCGGCTTCGCGCTGGTGCGTGACGCCGAGGACAGGCCGCTCAAGCACGCGGCCGAATTGAAGAAGGGCCAGGAACTGCGCCTGCAGTTCAGCGACGGCAGCGCCGGAGCCATCGCCACCGGCAAGCCGGCCGCTCCCGCCCGCAGCAAGCCTGCCGCGGCGCCGAAGGAGCCGGGCAAGCAGGGCTCGCTGTTTTGAGGTGCCTCGAAAGTCGAACTATGGTGGGGACAGTGCCCCCCTCTCTTGCGATTTCTAACACTTAGCCTCCGCTTCGCTCCAGCTAAGCTGTTGAAATCGCCTTCTCCCCCACCAAGGGGGAGATACCGCCGGCATCACCCACATCAGCCAATCGCCACGTTGTGGATTTGGCGGAGTCAAACACGCAATGCGCCTATCTCCCCCTTGGTGGGGGAGAAAGCAAATTCTCGGGCTTGGCAGAGCCAAGTCCTTAGAATTTGCAAGAGAGGGGGTCGACCGCTCCTTCCAGCTGAATATTAGCCAGCGAATATGCACCACCTGCAGCCCCGGTGATTTAAATTCCCACCTGCATGTCCCGCGCAAGCGAGCGCGCCACCAGGTCCGTTTCCGGCGGCGGGGACTTGTGCTGAACGAGCCAGTAGCCGCGATCGGTCTCGAGCGTGAGGTCACAGGCCGGCACGAGAACGCCGGCGGCGAGCAGATCGTCGACCAGTCCGCGCCAGCCGAGCGCAACGCCCTGGCCGGACTGGGCCGCCTGGAGGGCGAGCGTATAGGTGTTGAAGCTCAGTGAACCGACCGTCGCAAGGTCGGTCACGCCGGCGGCCGCAAGCCAGCTTTGCCAGGTGAACCAGCGACTGCCGTCATCCCCCTCCAGATGGATGAGCGGCATGTCGAGGAGCCGTCGGGGATGATCGAACGGCCCGAAGCGGTCGCGAAAACCGGGTGCGCAGACGGTCGTCACGCGCTCGGGAACGAGAAGCCGCGCCTGACCACCCATGTCGTCGCGGTTGCCGAACAGGATCGCCAGGTCGTTCTCGTTCTCCAGGCCAGGCAGCAGCGATTGCGTGGCGACGATCTGCACGTCGATCCCCGGGTGCTCACGGCGAAAGCGCGCCATCAGCGGCATCAGCCGAAAGGTGGCGAAGGCGAAGTCCGTGATCAGGCGAACCACCGGCGTCGCGGCGCGGCTGCGGATGGACTGGACCGCCTCATCGATCTGCTCGAGCCCCTGGCGCACCGCCCGCTGCAGCGCCTCGCCCTCGCGCGTGAGCGTCAGGCCGCGATGGCGGCGGTGGAAGAGGCGGACGCCCAGAAGCTCCTCGATCTGCCGGATCCGATAGGACAAGGCCGGCTGCGTCATGCCGAGCGCGGCGGCTGCGCGGGTGAGGTTCTGATGGCGCGCGGTCAACGCGAACAGGCGCAGGCAGCCGACGTCGAGTGGATTGGAAGACATAAATTCTCTTTATGGCAGCCATCAGGAGAGCGCTTCTTCACAGACCCTGAAAAAGCGCATCAAATGGGTGAATGTATGATGGCGCCGCGGAAACGCTTCGGTCAAGCGCCATGTATGACAACAAGAACAATCCGAACGCGCCGACGTTCGGGCGCGGTGCCGGCCTTCGGCGTCGCACACGGGGAATTTCGGGGATGCTGGACGACGGCAGTTCCGGTCGGTGACGTGCGCCGTCGCCGGCGCATGCGTGCCGTCCAGCACCGGCTCGCGAGCCGTCCCATGCAGACAACACATATCCGGAAGGCGCTCGAGATGACGAAGACACGACCGAACATCCTTATCATCATGGCCGATCAGCTGAACGGTACGCTCTTCCCCGACGGGCCGGCGGAATGGCTGCATACGCCGAACCTTAGGGCGCTCGCAGCGCGTTCGGCGCGATTCCAGAACTGCTACACGGCCTCACCGCTGTGCGCGCCGGGGCGCGCCTCCTTCATGGCCGGGCAGTTGCCGAGCCACACACGCGTCTACGACAACGCGGCCGAGTTCTGCTCCGACATTCCGACCTACGCGCATCACCTGCGCCGCGCCGGCTACTACACCGGCCTGTCGGGCAAGATGCATTTCGTGGGGCCGGACCAGATGCACGGCTTCGAGGAAAGACTGACGACGGACATCTATCCGGCCGACTTCGGCTGGACCCCGGACTACCGCAGGCCCGGCGAGCGCATCGACTGGTGGTACCACAATCTCGGCTCGGTCACCGGTGCGGGCGTGGCCGAAATCTCCAACCAGATGGAATATGACGACGAGGTCGCCTTCTTCGCCGAGCAGAAGCTCTACCAGCTCGCGCGCATCGAGGACGCCCCGGACCGCCGCCCCTGGGCACTGACGGTGTCCTTCAGCCACCCGCACGACCCGTACGTGGCGCGGCGCAAGTTCTGGGATCTCTACGAAGATTGTCCGCATCTCGAGCCGCGGCTCGAGGAAATCCCCTATCACGCGCAGGATCCGCACTCGCAGCGTCTCTACGTCGCCAACGACTACGAAAAGTTCGCTATCACGGAAGAGGACGTGCGCCGTTCCCGCCGCGCCTATTTCGCCAATATCTCCTATCTGGATCAAAAGATCGGCATGCTGCTCGACACGCTCGAGCGAACGCGCATGGCCGAGGACACGATCGTCGTGTTCTGCTCCGATCACGGGGACATGCTGGGCGAGCGGGGATTGTGGTTCAAGATGAGCTTCTTCGAGGGCTCCGCGCGAGTGCCGCTGATGATGGCCGGGCCGGGCATACGGCCGGGCCTCGTCGCCCAGCCCGTCTCCACGCTCGACGTGACACCCACGCTTGCCGATCTCGCCGGCATTTCGCTTGAGGAGGTCCTGCCGTGGACGGACGGGGAAAGCCTTCTACCCTGCTTCGCGGGCGGGGAACGCGAAACCCCGGTGCTGATGGAATATGCGGCCGAAGGTTCCTGTGCGCCGCTCGTCGCCATCCGCCAGGGCCGGTGGAAATACGTCCATTGCGCCCTCGATCCGGAGCAGCTCTACGACCTTGCGGCCGACCCGCACGAGACGCGCAATCTGGCGAACGATCCCGCCCATGCCGCCCGGCTCGCCGCTTTTCGCGAGCAGCGCGCCGCACGCTGGGACATGGATGCGTTCGACGCCGCCGTGCGCGAGAGCCAGGCGCGTCGACGGGTGGTTTACGAGGCGCTCAGGAACGGCGCCTATTTCCCCTGGGATCACCAGCCTCTCCAGAAGGCGTCGGAGCGCTACATGCGCAACCATATGGACCTCAACCTGCTTGAGGAGAGCCAGCGCTTTCCGCGCGGAGAATGAATGACCTATGCTGCTCTCTGCCGGCCCATCACGCCGGCGGCGCCCGGAAACATCCGGGTGCTGAAAACGTGATGAAGGGGAACCGACAACACGCCTCGCGATCCGTTTCGGGTGCGGACCGCACATCCTTTGCCGCGCCGGTCCTCGGGACCTTCCCGACGGCGCGGTCTACGGAGGCTAAAGCCGCACGAAGCGACATACCCGGCACGGAGGGATCGACATGACCCGACAAGTAGAAACAGGTCCGCTGGGGCCTTTTCCCCATGTGAACAGGCCGGTATTTTCCATCTCGGCGCTGTTGATCGTGGGTTTCATCATCCTCGGCGCCGTCTTCACCGAAACGGCGGCGGCCCTGTTCACGGGCGCGCAGACGGCGATCGCCGACTATTTCGGCTGGTTTCTGATCATCGTCACAAACTTGGCGGTCCTTGTAAGCCTTTACCTGGCGCTCGGGCCCTATGGCCGGATCCGTCTCGGGGGACAGACGGAAGCGCCGGAATACGGGCTCTTCTCCTGGACGGCGATGCTGTTCAGCGCCGGCATCGGCATCGGCCTGCTCTACTGGGCGGTGGCGGAACCCCTGTTCCACTTCTTCTCACCGCCGATCGCCGAAGCCGAAAGCGTCGCGGCGGCCGAGCAGGCCATGGTGCTGTCATTCCTGCACTGGGGCATTCACGGCTGGGCGCTCTACTGCATCGTCGGCCTGTCGCTCGCCTATTTCCACTACCGCAAGGGTCTGCCGCTCTCGATACGCTCCGCGCTCTACCCGCTGATCGGCGAGCGCATCTACGGGCCGTGGGGCCACGCGGTGGACATTCTGGCGGTCTTCGGCACCATGTTCGGCATCGTCACCACGCTGGGGCTGGGTGTGATGCAGATCAGCGCCGGGCTCAACGGCCTGTTCGGCATTCCGGACAATTTGTTCGTCCAGATCGTGCTGATCGCCGTCATCACCGCCTTTGCCACCGCCTCGGTGATGCTCGGCCTCGACAGCGGGATCAAGCGCGTCAGCAACTTCAACATCCAGCTCAGCTTCGTGCTGCTCGCGTTCATCCTGATCACGGGGCCGACGCTCTACATCTTCGACAGCTTCGTCGAGAATGTCGGCAACTACATCAGCAATCTCGTCTACTTCAGTTTCTGGAGCGAGGCCTATTCGGGCACCAACTGGCAGGTGAACTGGACGATCTTCTACTGGGCCTGGTGGATTTCCTGGTCGCCCTTCGTCGGCATCTTCATCGCCCGCATCTCGCGCGGGCGCACGGTGCGCGAATTCACGCTGGGTGTCCTCTTCATCCCGGTCATCATCCTGTTCTTCTGGTTCACCGCCTTCGGCGGCGTGGCGATTCACATGGAGCTTGCCGGCAATCCGGGCCTGATCGAGGCAACGCAGCAGGGCTACGGCAACGCCATCTTCAGGCTGCTCGACTATTTCCCGCTCACGCGGCTGGTGACGGCGGTCGTCATCGTGATGATCGTGGTGTGGTTCGTGACCTCTTCCGACAGCGGCAGCTTCGTCATCGACATGCTGACTGCCGGCGGTCATATCGATCCGCCGAAGGTGCAGCGCCTCTTCTGGGCGGTGACCGAAGGAATCATCGCCGCCATTCTTCTCGCTGCGGGCGGACTGGCGGCCCTGCAGGCGGCGGCCGTGGTGGCCGGCTTTCCCTTCGCCTTCGTGATCCTGGTGATGATGTACGGTCTTCTGCGCGCGCTCGGCCGCGACCATCTGGTGCTTTACCGCTACAAGCAGTGGTTCGTGACGGAGCAGGAAGCCGAGCACAATCTTCCCAGCGCCTTCGTCGGCGAGACTGCACTTTCCGGTCCACCACCAGCGGTGAGGGACGGTGGCCCGGATCGAGACGACGACGGGCGGGCACCGGCACCGACGCCCGCACAGTAAACCGGCTTTTTGCAAGGCACCGGCCCGCTACCGGCGGGCCGGTATAACTTTGCCCGCAGAATGTTCTATGGAAACCACTGCCAGTGGCATATCCATGAATCCGGATTCAGTTTCATGATATGCCGAGGCCGCGGTGCATGACGGGCGCGGCGCGTGCGCCCATGCCGCGTGCCACACTTTCGCTTTCGGCGTCCTTGCCGAACGACTGCCGGCCGGCCATATCGCGGTGAACCTTTTCGAGAAAGGAACGGGTTTGCGGCATGCTCTTCTTCACCGGCGATACTCATTTCGGCGATCCCCGCGTGCTGCGCATCGACCGCCGGCCCTTCGGCTCGCTCTTGGAGCACGACGAGGCTCTGGTGGAAAACTGGAACGCGGTGGTGGGCCCCGAGGACGAGGTCTGGCACCTGGGCGACTTCACGCGGCGGGATCCCGATTCCCTTCTCGAGGCGCTCAACGGGCGCAAGCAACTCATCATCGGCAACAATGACGATGCGGCCACCGTCGCGGCCGGCGGCTGGGCGAGCGTGCAGCATTATGCCGAGCTCACCGTGAATGGCGTGATGCTCGTCCTTTGCCACTATCCCTTTCGCACCTGGAACCGGATGGGCAACAAGTCGGTCAACCTGCACGGCCACTCCCATGGCCGGTTGAAGCCCGTCACCCGGCAATATGATGTCGGCGTGGACGCGCGGGACTACCGCCCGGTCTTGCTGGAGACGCTGCTCGCCCGGCGCTGAAACGCAGCGCCTTTGCGAAAAAAATCAACCGAACAGCGGCGCCCTATTTGTCCATAAGTGCCGGGCCGGGGCAAAACACATGCACAGACGAAAGTGAGCCAGGGATCGTGGGCAGATGACGAAAGGCCCCCTTCCCCCGTTCGCCGCCCGGGAAGGCTTCAGCGGGGCCGTGGTTGTTCGGCCGCAGCCGGCATGACCTCCCGCCGCGGTCCCGCGAACGCTCCAGCCGACGCGTCGCCCCGGCGGCCGGCGGCAAAGAAATAGCCGGTCCTCCCGCCCCCCGGACCGGCTTAACCCAGGGCCCCGCCTGCTACGCCCCGTGTGTCGCAGGTGGGGTCTTGGGCCCCCTGCAAGTGCATGGGTACGCGTGACAGCCGGTTATCCGTGATCCCATGCGTGGACAGGACCGTGCCAGCCAGCCCGCTGATCGATAAGACCATTATCCTGCGACTTCTCGACGAACTCGCCGATGCGCCTTCGCCGACGGCCTGCCCCGCCTTCGTGCCGGCCTCGAGGCGCGCCAGCGATGCCGCGACCTGGCGCGCCACCTCTGCATGTACCGCCTGCCGCTGGCCGGGCGCCAATTCCATGGCCGCCGAAGCGGAGAGGTAAGTTTCGTTGGAGCGACCGTCGAGCACGTGCCAGTAGACACGCAGTTCGCTCTCGTCGGCGGCGACTGTCGTCAGGAGCTGGAGAACCGGGGCGTTCACGCCGAAACGGGCGCGCGCGTGCGCCAGCACCGTGCCGAACTCCTCCTCCGGCCGCACGCCGACCATGCGGACGGCCTCCTGCCGGCTGAGCGCGATCCACAGCGACTGGGTGAAAAGGTCGGCCAGTCCGCCGGTGCCCGCATCCGTGCCCTGCGCCCGGGCGTGGTCGACCACGACGACGGGCTTTTGCGGGGCGGAAGCCTGCGGCGGGAGGGAAACATAGACGAGTGCCGCTGCCGCTGCCGACAGCGCCATGACCGCTCCGACGGCACCGCTCTGCAGCCGCCGGCGCCTGTCGGCCGCCAGCAATTGCAGGCGCCTGACGGCCCGCCGCGGCAGGCTTTCCCGGATGGTGAAGGTCGGCACATAGGTGCCCAGCGGCAGGGCTATGCGCACCGGATCGTCCCGCCCGTGCGTGGCATAATATTCGTCGAGGGCACGGCGCAGATGCCCGGCGGCGATGCGGACGATCGGATCGACGGAAGCGTCGAAGTTGGAATCGCGCCCAAAGACGTCGACGGCGACGGTAAAGGCCTTGATGCGGGCCGCGCGGCCGGCCACCGTCTCCTCGACGACGAATTTGAGAAAGCGCTTGTTGCGTTCCGAAGCACGGAAGTGCTCGCTGGCCAGCAGCTTGCCCAGCGCCTCGAGGCGATAGTCGCCGGTCCCTGAAGAGGGTGCTTTCGCCTTCCCGGAGTGATTGTTCTCGCGTTGCGGATTCTTGTCGTCGTCAGTCGTTGATGTGAGGCCGTTCATGCTTGCCAGGATGCCTTGGAGCTCTTGTTTCGTTTTCTCGCCTCCGTGCCCGCGCGTGGATACGCGGCGCAAGCACGGCAGCCCTGCGGCGGCTCTACTCCCGACCCTATCGTCGCCCTTTTCTCGACAGTCCCTTACGAATGTTCAACGCGCGCAAAACAAGCCGGCGTGCATAGACAAGCCGGATCGGAATCGGCGCTCTCAGGCGCTCCAGATCCCTGCACGACCGGTCGATCTTGAGAAGCAGACATCCCAGCTCGTGTGTGCTGATCGTCTCATCCTCGGCCAGCCAACGCGACATGCGCCCGGTATTCTCCCCGATCGGGATTCCGGGAAACGGATCATACGCCATGGCTGCCCGCCGCGGGATAAAGCGCGAAGCCGATGATTTCCGGCATGGCGGCCATGGCAGTGTCCGCAAAAGCATCGTACTGGCATGGAGATGAACCGGGCCGGTCTTATGCGCAAATAAGAGCGGCGGGCACGAATTGCCGATTGCCGCGGCGGCGGTCGGGTGCAAGCGTGGCGATTGATGAAAAGTGTGGGGCCCGATGACACTCACGAACCTGCTTTTCCTGCTGACCTCCACCGCGGCGTTCATCGCCGCCGCGAGCGCAGCCAAGAACTGGGCGCTCTCGAATAACAGCTTGGGTTGGCTGGCGCTGACGCTCGGCCTCTACACGATCGGCAATCTCGTGATGCTGCGGCTGATCCGCGATGTGGGCATGGGTATCGCGCTCAGCCTGTCGGCCGTCGTGCAGTTGATCGCGGTGAACGCCGTGGCCCTTCTCGTCTTCGGCGAGCGTGTAACCGGCCTGCAGGGCGCCGGCCTCGTCCTCGCCATCATGGCCGTCGCGCTGATCACGCTCCCTCCCTCGACGTGAGAGGAAAAGCCACTGGGCGAAGCGATGAGGAGAAACAGAAAGGATGGTGCTGCGAGCGAGGATTGAACTCGCGACCTCTCCCTTACCAAGGGAGTGCTCTACCACTGAGCTACCGCAGCGCCGGGAGTCGGGCGGCGTTCTGCCATATCGATCCGCCGAGCGCAAGCGCTACCTCGAACGGCGATGCGCTTTCGGCGAGCGTCTTTGCACCGGCCGCTGCCTTACTTCTTTGCGGGTCGCAAGACCTTTGCTCGCCGGGGCCAGCGGTCGAACAGGCCGGCACCTTCCGGGAACAATGTACCAAAGCGGCTCCCAAATAAGATCTCCTCCGGAAGGGGGGGAGATCTCTTGTCCTTCGTGCGAGGTCTCGCGAGACCTACAACACGCCCGTGACCTGCTGCAACTCGTCGAACAGAGGGTTGGAACGTCCGCCGGGGCCCGCGTCCTGCATCGCCGTGTCGTGGGCTGCATTCGCGCCTCCGGCATGGACCCCGCCCAACGCTTCGTCCAACAGTTCCTGCAGGCTCGGCGTGTCGTCGTCGGCCGACGGAGCGCTCGCACCTTTCCTTTCGTTGAATACGGCCCCCAGAAGGGTCGATTTGGTCGTAGCGTTCGCCATCTCGCCCGCCGGCACGGAGACCACCGTCGGGTCGGTGGAAAACGTTCCGTCGCCCGAGCCGTGGAAGATCGCCATCTTGCCGTGCATGAGGCTGACATAGTCAAGGATGCCGTCGCCGTCGGCGTCGACAAGGTTCGTGGTCTGGCCTCCAAACAGATCGTGGTACCCAGCCCAGTCGCCCTTGAGAGTTGTCGTTTTTTCCTGTCCGGAGAAGGTTCCGTCACCGTTGCCGAGGAGGACATGAACGGTCGTCTGGGCGCCGTTGTCCTTGGCGAACAAGTAATCCGCATTCCCGTCGCCGTTGAGGTCGGCGATCTGCGTCGTCTTGTCGGTCCACTTCCCCTCCAGTCCCTTCGAAGGGCTGGTGATGCGGCTAGTGGAAAAACCACCTTTACCGTCGCCGAGGAAGACGGCGATCTCACCGCGACCGGCATGTATGTAGTCGAGGTTGCCGTCGTTGTTCAGATCGGCGAAGCGCGTGGTCTGGTCCCAAAAGTCGCCGGCAAAGTCCCCTGTCAGTTTGGTCGTTTTCTGACCGGAGAACGTCCCGTCGCCATTGCCGAAATGCACGGCTATGTTGGTCTGGAAAAGATTGTCGTTGGCATACACATAGTCCAGATTGCCGTCGTTGTTGATATCGACCAGTTCCGTTGTTTCATAGGCATCGTCTCCCGACTTCGTTGCACCGAAATTGGTGGTCACCGGGTTGGTGGAGAACGTACCGTCTCCGTTGCCGAACAGGGCCGAAAGCTTGCCGTTTTTCGAGGAGACGTAGTCGAGCACGCCATCATTGTTCAGATCCACAAGGCGTGTGGCCTGACCGCCATCGTAGATGTGACTGCCGGCGAGGTCTCCGTTCACCTTAGTCGTTTTCGGAGCGTCATAGGACGAGCCGTTCCAATGGTAGGAGCGTATGACCGTCGTGAAGCCATTGTCTTCGGCGTGCACCAGGTCGGGGCGCAATCTATCTGTGTCGCCATTGGCATAGTTCGCCGACGCCGAATCGCTCTCGTTGCCGTTGATGTCGGTGGCCGTGGCCTTTACCTTGCCGTTCTTCAAAACGGTCTCGCTTTCGACCTTCCACTTGCCGTTGTTGTCGGCCGTCGTCGTCGACGTCGTCCCGTCCGGCCAGGTCACCGTCACCTTGGAACCGGTCTCGCCCGTGCCGCTGGCCTCCGGCTTTCCGTCGCCATCGCCGTCGTCGACCGTGATCGTCGGCGCCTTCGGGGCCGTCTTGTCGGTGTAGTCCGTCGTCGCCCCCTCGCTCTCGTTGCCGTTGGGGTCGGTAGCGGTGGCCTTCACCTTGCCGTTCTTCTGCACCGTCTCGCTTTCGACGGACCACTTCCCCTTGGGGCCGGCCGTCGTCGTCGAGGTCGTCCCGTCCGGCCAGGTCACCGTCACCTTGGAACCGGCCTCGCCCGTGCCGCTGGCCTCCGGCTTCCCGTCGCCATCGCCGTCGTCGACCGTGATCGTCGGCGCCTTCGGGGCCGTCTTGTCGGTGTAGTCCGTCGTCGCCCCCTCGCTCTCGTTGCCGTTGGGGTCGGTAGCGGTGGCTTTCACCTTGCCGTTCTTCTGCACCGTCTCGCTTTCGACTTTCCATTTGCCCTCAGGGCCGGCCGTCGTCGTCGACGTCGTCCCGTCCGGCCAGGTCACCGTCACCTTGGAACCGGCCTCGCCCGTGCCGCTGGCCTCCGGCTTCCCGTCGCTGTCGCCGTCGTCGACCGTGATCGTCGGCGCCTTCGGTGCCGTCTTGTCATCGCCGTCGCCATCTCCGTCGCCGTTTCCGTCCCCGTCGTCGTCACCGTTTCCGTCCCCGTCGTCGTCGCCACCGTAACCGCCGAAGATGTTGCCGATCCCGTTGCCGGCACCATGGGACCCACCGTCAGAGTTGTCGTCACTGGCGACAGCAACCCCGATACTGGCCAGCCCGGCGGCGGCAAGGGGCAGAAGACCCAGCGCACCTAATCCTCCGCCAGCGCCGGCAGCAGCGACTCCGGCATAGGCCGGCACGAGGCAACCACTGCCGCTGCCGTCGTCCGTGAGCGTCACATGAACCTGGCTGGGCGACTCGCTGCCGGAGCTCGAACGAGCGGCACCATCGCCTGCGGACGGATGTGCGGTGTCGCTATAGGAAACATCGATGTCCAGAATCCAGAGCACCGGGGTCCCATCTCCCTGTTCATCGAAGTAACCCTTCAAGTAAACGCGCTCTCCGGTGTTCAAGACGATGACGAGGTCGTCGCCATCCCGCTCGTAGCAGGCGATCTGGTTGGCCGTGAGATTCAATTCGACCCGCGAGGCATGGTCTACGTTCACCGCGGAAGCGTTGCCGCTTAAGCGCATTGTGGTGGCGTTCGTCGCGTTCGTATCGAGAATCTTCGCTTCTACGTTCATCGTGATCTTCCTTTTATTCCCGCGCCATCGGCTGGTCTTCTGCGCTGCGTCCGCTCATGCGGTCTGTCATAGTAAAACAGCGCGCTTCTGCCGCAGACGAGAGAGAGGGGCAAATGGAGTTTTACTGTTAGAGATAAATAAATATTTTTGTTTTTCACATTAACGGTATGAATTCTTAACTATATAGGAATCATAATTACTTTAAAAATTCTATGCTATATCATTATTATATATTACGAGCCGTTGGAGCAGCGCGTGCAGGAGTTGGCTCGTGCCCAGCGCCGCCTTCGGCAAGCCCGGGCCTCGTACTCATATGGCCGGTCGCCACGCCGTGCTATAGGATCGCGGCATGCAAACGCCGCGCGCTAAGGGGTGCGCAGGCAGTCATGAAGTTTGGGGAGATGGTACATGCCCGCGCGTAAGAAAGACGGCGAAGGCAAGAGCGAACGCGAGAAGCGGCTGGCGGCCGAGCTTAGGGCCAATCTGACTAGGCGCAAGGCGCAGGCACGCTCGCGCCAGACCGGAGACACCGACCGGCGCGACGAAGGGATACCGCCCGCCGGGCGGGAGCGGCGCGACTGAAGGAGCCGGTGGAGCGGCGCGCATCCGCTTGAACCGGCAGCAGCCTTGTTCTAGGACAATCGAACCTGCGACACCAAGGCCGGGCAGGGCCCGGGGAAAAGAGATCATGGACCGCATACGCATTCGCGGAGGCAGCGCGCTCAACGGCACGATTCCGGTCTCCGGCGCCAAGAACGCGGCGCTGCCGCTGATGATCGCCTCGCTCCTGACGGACGATACGCTGACGCTCGAAAACGTGCCGCACCTGGCCGATGTCGAGCAGCTCATCCGCATCCTCGGCAATCACGGCGTGGACTATTCCGTCAACGGCCGGCGCGAGAACCAGGACAAGGGCTATTCGCGCACGATCCACTTCACCGCGCGCTCGATCGTCGACACCACCGCACCCTACGATCTGGTTTCCAAGATGCGGGCGAGCTTCTGGGTCATCGGCCCGCTTCTCGCGCGCATGGGAGAGGCGCGGGTCTCTCTGCCCGGCGGCTGCGCCATCGGCACGCGCCCGGTCGACCTGTTCATCGACGGCCTGAGGGCGCTCGGCGCGCAGATCGACATCGAAGGCGGCTACGCGGTCGCCAGAACGAAGAACGGGCTCAAGGGCGCGCATCACCGCTTTCCGAAGGTCTCCGTCGGCGCCACACATGTGCTCATGATGGCGGCGGCGCTCGCCGACGGCACCACGGTGCTGGAAAACGCCGCGCGCGAGCCCGAGGTGGTGAACCTGGCCGACTGCCTCAATGCCATGGGTGCGAAGATCTCCGGCGCCGGCACGCCCACCATCGCCATCGACGGCGTGTCCTCGCTCTCGGGCGCCCGGCACCGCATCATCCCCGACCGCATCGAGACGGGCACCTACGCGCTGGCCGTGGCCATGACCGGCGGCGACGTGCTTCTGGAAGGCGCGCGCGCGGACCTTCTGGAATCGGCGCTCTCCGTCATCGAGCAGACGGGAACCGAGATCACCCGCACCAACTCCGGCATCCGGGTCAGGCGCAACGGGGCCGGCATCGCGTCGGTGGATGTGGAGACGCAGCCCTTTCCCGGCTTTCCCACAGACCTTCAGGCGCAGTTCATGGCGCTGATGACCATGGCCAAGGGCCGCTCGCGGATCACCGAGACCATATTCGAGAACCGCTTCATGCACGTGCAGGAGCTGGCGCGCCTCGGGGCGCACATATCGCTCGAGGGCCAGACGGCGATCGTCGAAGGCGTGGAGCGCCTCAAGGCAGCGCCGGTGATGGCCACGGACCTGCGCGCTTCCGTCTCGCTCGTGATCGCCGGACTGGCGGCGGAAGGCGAAACGCAGGTCAACCGCGTCTACCACCTCGACCGCGGCTTCGAGCGGCTGGAGGAGAAACTCTCCGGCTGCGGTGCGGAGATCGAGCGCATTTCCGGTTGAATTCGCGGTGATGACGCGGAAAGCTTCCCACGGGCCCTCATCAGGCGGCACGAAATGCGAGTCAAGGAAATGGACCTTCTGAAGCTGGTCGCGCTCGACGAGGAAGACCTGCAGATTCTTTCTGCGCATGTCCAGGACGCCGTGATGAAGGTCGGCGACCTGACGCTGCTGAAGCGAGAGAAGCGCTTCGTCCTGCCGTTGCGGCGCTTCGCCTGGGAGAAGGAAAAGCGCGGCCTTTTCCGGAAAGGGCCGCATGAGCGGCGTCTGAGCATCCTGCATTTCGACCGGGTGCTGTCGGTCCACTCGACCGGCATCGACCGGCAGAAGCCGGAGGACGTGCTGTCGCTGCTGGCCATTCATTTCGTGCCGGGCGAAGCGCCGGCGGGCACGGTGGAGCTCATCTTCTCCGGTGGGGCCGTCCTCTCCCTGGATGTAGAATGCATCGAGGCGCGGCTGGCAGACACGGAAGCGGCCTGGCAGACACCGGCGCGTCCGCGCCACGGCGTATGAGGGAAATGCGATGACCACCAGGCTTTCCACCGCGGACGCCGATTTCGAGGCCCGCTTCTCGGCCTTTCTTTCCACCAAGCGCGAAGCCTCGCAGGAAGTCGACGACACGGTGCGCGACATCATCGCCCGCGTGCGGGCGGAGGGTGACGCGGCCGTGGCCGACTACACGCTGCGCTTCGACCGCTTCGACGTGGAAAAGGCCGGCATGCGTGTCTCACGCCGGGAAATCGAGGCGGCCTATGGCGAAACCGACGCGGACACGGTCTCCGCGCTCAGGCTCGCCCGCGAGCGCATCGAGGCGCACCACGGCCGGCAGATGCCCGCCGATTTGCGCTACACGGACCCGCTGGGGGTCGAACTCGGCTGGCGCTGGACACCCGTCTCGGCGGTCGGGCTCTACGTCCCGGGCGGGCTGGCGAGCTATCCAAGTTCGGTTTTGATGAACGCCGTTCCCGCGCAAGTGGCCGGCGTGGAGCGGATCGCCATGGTGGTGCCGGCGCCCGACGGCAGGCTAAACCCGCTCGTGCTGGTGGCCGCCGACATCGCCGGCGTCGGCGAAATCTTCCGCATTGGCGGCGCGCAGGCGATCGCCGCGCTCGCCTACGGTACGGAAACGGTACCGGCGGTGGACAAGATCGTCGGTCCCGGCAACGCTTATGTGGCGGCGGCCAAGCGCCAGGTCTTCGGCCAGGTCGGCATCGACATGATCGCCGGACCGTCGGAAGTTCTGGTGGTGGCCGACAGCGGCAACGACCCCGACTGGATCGCCGCCGACCTCCTGGCCCAGGCCGAGCACGACACGGCGGCGCAGTCGATCCTGCTGACCGACGCCCCGGCCTTCGCCGATGCGGTGGAGGCGGCCGTCGAGCGGCAGTTGAAGACATTGTCGCGCGGCGAGATCGCCTCGGCCAGCTGGCGCGACTTCGGCGCGACGATCCTGGTCGAGAGCCTGGAGGAAGCGCCGAGGCTCATCGACCGCATCGCGCCGGAGCATCTGGAACTTGCGACGGCGGAAGCCGAAAGCCTTCTTGCCCGCATCCGCAACGCCGGCGCCGTCTTCCTCGGCGCACACACGCCGGAGGTGATCGGCGACTATGTCGGCGGCTCGAACCACGTGCTGCCGACGGCGCGCTCGGCGCGCTTCTCCTCCGGGCTTTCGGTGACGGACTTCCTCAAGCGCATGTCCATTCTGCGGCTGGATACGGAGCAGCTGCGCGAACTGGGACCGGCAGCAGTGAAGCTTGCCGAGGCGGAGGGCCTGGAGGCGCACGGCCGGTCTGTTTCGATACGGTTGAACATGTAGGGGCGGCATGGCCGATCGAACCTCCGGCAAGGGTTGCCTGGTCGATGTCGAGCTCGACGAGACCGTCGGCCGCGCCACGCCGGATATCGAGCACGAGCGCGCCGTCGCCATTTTCGACCTGGTGGAGGAAAACAGCTTCCAGCCGGTGGGCGACGAGGCGGGCGGGCCGTACCGGCTGAAGATATCGCTCGTCGATTCCCGCCTCGTGCTCAACGTGACACGCGAAAGCGGCGAAGCTGTCGCCACGCACATCCTGTCGCTCACGCCCTTCCGGCGCATCGTCAAGGACTACTTCCTGATCTGCGAAAGCTATTACGAGGCGATCCGCTCGGCCTCGCCGAGCCAGATCGAGGCGATCGACATGGGCCGGCGCGGCCTCCACAACGAAGGATCGCAGACGCTGATGGACCGACTGGCCGGCAAGATCGAGGTCGATTTCGACACCGCGCGGCGCCTGTTCACTCTTGTCTGCGTGTTGCATTGGCGGGGGTGACGGCGATGTCCGACCGCACCTTTTGGCGGGACCCGTGAGCACGGAGCCGCACAAACCGAAAGGCGAGCGTACCGGGCCCGGCTCGGTGCTGTTTCTATGCGGCCGCAACGCCATCCGCTCGCCCATGGCCGAACTGCTGGCCCGCCAAGTTCTTCCCGGATCGATCTTCGTCGCCTCGGCCGGCGTGCGCGCCGGGGTACGCGACCCCTTCGTCGACGCGGTGCTGGCCGAAAGCGGGCTGTCGCTCGGCGAGCGGCAGCCGCGCACCCTGGAAGATCTGGAAGACACCTATTTCGATCTGATCGTTACCCTGGCGCCGGAGGCACACCACCGGGCGCTGGAACTGACGCGCACCATGGCGGTCGACGTGGAGTATTGGCCGACGCTCGACCCTTCCGTGGTAGAGGGGACGCGCGAACAGATCCTGACGGCCTACCGCGACGTCCGCGACGGATTGGCCCGGCAGATCGCCGGTCGTTTCGGCGCGCAGAGGGCGGCGCAGAACATGCCTTGAACAAGCTTGCATACCAGAGGGCGAATGGGCTAGGTTCCGCGCCAATCCCAACCAGTCGTGGGTCTCCTTGCGCGTTCACGAGAAGATCCGGGCGCGGTTGGCCGTAGCTGTCATGAAGAAGGTATCGGATGCCGAAGGAAGAGGTTCTGGAATTTCCAGGCGTGGTCACGGAGTTGCTGCCCAACGCCATGTTTCGCGTCAAGCTGGAAAACGAGCACGAAATCATCGCACACACGGCGGGCCGGATGCGCAAGAATCGCATCCGCGTGCTGACCGGTGACAAGGTGCTGGTGGAGATGACGCCCTACGACCTGACGAAGGGTCGTATCACCTACCGTTTCAAATAGCCGGCTGAAGCCGCGGCCGCGACGGGAAGGGCGATGAGCGCACTCAAGAAACTCGTTCTTGCCTCCGGCTCTCCACGGCGTGTGGCGCTTCTGCAGCAGGCGGGCATCGAGCCCGACCGGCTTATCCCCGCCGAGATCGACGAGACACCGCAGAAGGCCGAGCACCCGCGCTCGCTCGCCAAGCGGCTTTCGCGGGCCAAGGCGGAGAAGGCGCTCGAGCGGCTGAAGAAGGACGGCCAGGCGGAGGAGTCGTTCGTGCTGGCCGCCGACACGGTGGTCGCCGTCGGCCGGCGTATCCTGCCGAAGGCGGAGTATGCGGACGAGGCATCGAACTGCCTGCGCCTCTTGTCGGGCCGTGCGCACCGGGTCTATACCGGCATCTGCCTTTTCACCCCGGCGGGCAAGCTGCGCCATCGGCTTGTGGAGACGCGCGTGCGGTTCAAACGCCTTTCGCGCGAGGAGCTGGAAAGCTATCTCGCCTCGGGCGAATGGCGCGGCAAGGCGGGCGGTTATGCCATCCAGGGCTTGGCCGGCACCTTCGTCGTCAAGCTCGTCGGCTCCTATACCAACGTGGTGGGGCTGCCGCTTTACGAGACCGTCAGCCTCTTGACCGCCGACGGCTACAAAGTGCATTTCAACTGGCTCGCAGGAACCAGCGTCTGACCGATGCCGAGCGACACTCCCGAAAAGGTCACGCCACTCAGGCCCAGAAGGCCATGCCCCGAGTGCGGCAAGCCGTCCGCGCGCGAGCTCTATCCGTTCTGCTCCAAGCGCTGCAAGGATATCGACCTCAATCGGTGGCTTTCGGGCACCTATGTCATCCCAGGCCGGCCGGATGACGAAGAAGACGAGCCGCCAGCGCAATAATCAGGCGACTTGTATTTGCACCTCTTTTTTTCATAAACTTACGATTTCTATTTATAGCTGTCATATTTTTTTGAAACCAATACCCTCTCTATGTGGAAGATTTGTCGTTAGCCTTGCCTTCGCCGCATTCAGCCCCCACCCGAACCCGGTTTCAATTTGCAGAGAGGGATTTCAAATGCGTTCCAAGCTGATTGCCGCCATATCCATTCTCGCCCTGCTTTCCGTGGCAGGTTGCGGCTCCGAGGATGAAAGCGCATCCGAGGCGACGGAGAGTCAACAGGAGCAGACCGCAACCGGGACAGCCGATGAAAGCGCTGAAGAGGTGGAGGCCGAAGCGCTGAACGAGAGCGAGACGGCGGAAAAGCCGGCCGACGAAAGCACCGCCGAATCCGGTACGGCCGACGCTGAAGACGGCATGACCGAGGCGGAATCGGACTCGGCTACCGACGAGGTCACGGATACGGCAACCGAGGCGCAGGAGGAGACCGGCACGTCGGAGGATGCGGCCGGTTCCCTTCTGGACAACGCCAAGCAGGAGGCCGGCGATACGCTGGACTCGGTCAAGGATACGATCCACGACGCGACCGGCGGCGCCACCGATACCGAGGGGAACTCGGTGAATTCGGCGATCGATTCGGCAAAGGACGCAGTCGGCGAACAGCTCGATTCGCTCGGGGACAAGCTCCAGGAGGTCACCGGCGGCGACACCGAGCCGGCTGCGGCGGACGCAGACGCCAATGCCGATGCGGATTCCACGGCAGGTGCCGACACGGCGGAGGGCTCCGCGGCCGATGCCGATGCGGTCGAGGACGACACGGCCCAGTGATACTGATCGGCGACAGAGCGGGCCTATAAATCAGGCCCGCTCAAGCCTCCTTCGGCAGCAGCCTCTTCAGGTCGAAATCGGGATCGCGCACCTGTTCCCTGGCAACCGGCACACCTGCCGCGATCAACCGGCGTGCCAGCATGTGCTCACCGGGATTGTTGACCGTTTCGACGGCGCGAAGCACCTCGCACTTGTAGCGGTAGACCGAAAATCTGCCGCTCGCCGGGTCGCCGCGCAGAATGTCGTCGTCGGCGTCCGTCGCGAGACCGGCGATCTGCAGGCGCGCCGTGCCTTGCGTCGACCAGAACCAGGGAACGCTGTCATAAGGGTGCGGCGCGCCGGTCAGCCGCGCCGCCACGCACTTTGCCTGGTCCAGCGCGTTCTGGACCGATTCCAGCCGGACGCGCCCCGTCGCGAACCGGCTGGGATGCGCCGCGCAGTCGCCGATGGCGGAGATAGCGGGGTCGCTGGTGAGAAGCAGCTCGTCCACCACGATACCGTCGTCCACCGCCAGCCCCGCCGCGCGGGCGAGCGCGTCGTCTGGCACAACACCGGCGGCGAGCAGCACCGCATCCGCCTCGATAACCCCGCCGTCGGTCAGCCGCACCGTAGAGCCTTGCGCGCCGTGAGCGACCTCCGTCACCGGCGCCTCGAAGCGGAACGCGACGCCCGACCGTTCGTGAAAATCGCGGAAGAATCGCGACATCTGCTTGGACACGACGCGCCCCATCAGGCGCGCCGTCGCTTCCACCACGGTGACCGCCACGTCCTTCTCGCGCAGGAAGCTGGCGATCTCGAGCCCGATGAAACCGCCACCGATGATGCAGACATGGCCGAATCGGGGCAGGCGGTCGAGCAGCCGCCGGGCGTGGTCGAGCCCGCGCAGTTCCAGCACGTCCGGATGATCGAGGCCCGGAACGGGCAAGCGGCGGTTGGTGGCCCCGGTCGCCAGAACCAGATGATCGTAGGAAAGCGCCTCGCCGCCCCGCAGGATCAGCCGGTGCTCTTCGCGGTCGATGCGCTCTGCGCGCGCGCCGAGCCGCAGGTCGATCCGCTTTTCCGTGAAGAAGGACGGCGCCCGCAGGAACACGCCGGTCGTGGTGCTGCCGCCGCTCTTCAGAAAATCCTTGGACAGGGGCGGCCGCTGGTAAGGTTCGTGCTCCTCCTCGCCGACGATGGTCACCTGCCCCTCGAAGCCGCGCTGTCGGAGCGCCGTCGCGGTTTCAAGACCGGCCTGCCCCGCGCCGACGATCACAATCCGCTTCTCAGTCATCCTGTCCTCGACAATCGCCCGAACGTGCATTACGGCACGAGCGCATGCAATGCGGCTTCAGCGCCCGCCTTCCGCGTTCCACTTCGTCCAGGAAGGACGGGAGATCAATCCCTTTGTTCGGGAACGGCGCGCCGGCTGCGGTGATGTCGCGTTGACCAACGCAAGGGGGCGGTCCATCTTCTCCCGGCTCCGGGCGCCTTAGAAAACACGGAAACAATGGCTTTGGCATGAAGGTGGACTTGATTGCGGTGCTGGTCGCGGTCTTCGAAGGTTCGCCTTCCGTGCTGACCATCCAGACGGGCAGCGCGCTGCCCTCCGGTCCCTTCGCGCTCGAACACCGCTCCTTGCAGGCGGGCCTGCGCGACTGGGTGGAGAAGCAGACCGGGCACCCGGTCGGCTATATCGAACAGCTCTATACCTTCGCCGACCGCGACCGCTTCGACGAGGAAAGCGACGAGCGGGTGATCTCGATCAGTTATCTCGGGCTCACGCGCAAGGAGCAGCCGCTTTTTTCGAGCGGCTGGAGAAGCTGGTATCACTACTTTCCCTGGGAGGATCACCGCGACGGACCGCCGGCCGTGCTCACGGATACCATCCTGCCACGGCTTGCGGCATGGATCGCGGCCGCACCCGGCAAGGCGGACAAAGATGCTCGGCGCCAGCGCGTGGCCGTCGCCTTCGGCACGGAAGGCAGGGAATGGAACGAGGAGCTGGTGCTGCAGCGCTACGAGTTGCTTTTCGGAGCCGGGCTGGTGAAGGAGGCCACGCGCAAGCACCCGGCTTCTTCCGATCAGGAACTCGTTCCCGGCAGGGCCATGGATGCCGACCACCGCCGCATCCTCGCCACCGGCATTGCCCGCCTGCGCACCAAGATCAAGTACCGCCCGGTCGTCTTCGAACTGATGCCGGAGTCATTCACTCTCCTGCACCTCCAGCGGACCGTCGAGGCCCTGGCCGGCCGGCTGGTGCACAAGCAGAATTTCCGCCGCCTCATCGAGCAGCAGGAGCTGGTGGAGGAGACCGGCGAGACCGCCACCGACACCGGCGGGCGGCCGGCCAAGCTGTTCCGGTTCCGTCACGCCATCCTGGCCGAGCGCACGGCCGCGGGAACACGGTTGCCGCTTTCACGGACTTGACGACCCCTTATGCTCAATGTAAGCATATCATAGATATGCTCAAACTAAGCATAAGCGAGGATCCCATGCTCGACATGCCCACCCGCACCGCAGCGCTCTACGGCCGCGTGCGCAAGGTCGTCCCTCCCATGGAATGGGCGGCGTTCTCGGCGGACATTGACGCCATTCTCGACCTCAAGGAGAAGCGCGACGCGGTCATCCTCGCGCACAACTACCAGACGCCGGAGATCTTCCACTGTGTGGCCGACATCGTCGGCGACAGCCTGGCCCTCGCGCGGAAGGCGGTGGAAGCGGAAGCCGAGGTGATCGTTCTCGCCGGCGTGCACTTCATGGCGGAAACGGCGAAGCTCCTCAATCCGGAAAAGACGGTGCTGATCCCCGACACGGGCGCCGGCTGCTCGCTGGCCGATTCGATCACCGCCGAGGACGTGCGCCTGATGCGGGCGCGCTATCCGGGCGTGCCGGTCGTCACCTATGTCAACACCTCGGCCGCCGTGAAGGCGGAATCCGACATCTGCTGCACCTCGGGCAACGCCCGCCAGGTCGTGGAATCGCTCGGCGTGCCGCGCGTGATCATGCTGCCGGACGAGTATCTGGCGCAGAATATCGCCGCCGAAACGGACGTCGAGATCATCGCGTGGAAGGGTCATTGCGAGGTGCATGAGCGCTTTACCCCCACAGATATCCGCGAACTGCGCGAGGCGCACCCCGGCGTAAGCGTTCTGGCCCATCCCGAATGCCCGCCGGAGGTGGTCGCCGAGGCCGATTTCGCCGGCTCCACGGCCGCCATGTCGGACTATGTGGGCCAGGCGAAGCCGCGGCGCGTGGTGCTGATGACCGAGTGCTCCATGAGCGACAACGTGGCGGTGCACCATCCCGAGGTCGAATTCATCCGCCCGTGCAACCTGTGCCCGCATATGAAGCGGATCACGCTCGGCAACATCCGCACTGCGCTGGAGGAAAACCGCTACGCGGTGGAGATCGACCCGCAGGTCGCCGGCCGCGCCCGGCAGGCCGTCGAGCGTATGCTCGCCATATGACACCTGACCTCCGAGCGCTCGAAGGCCGGCCCGTCATCGTCGGGGCAGGGCTGGCGGGGCTGATGACGGCGCTCGAGCTTGCGCCGGAACCCGTCGTGCTCTTGTCCAAGGCACCGCTTGGGCAGGAATCGTCGAGCATGCTCGCCCAGGGCGGCATCGCGGCAAGCCTCAGCGATGATGACAGTCCGGCGCTGCACTATGCCGACACGATGAAGGCCGGCGACGGGCTCAACGACCCCGAGGTCGTCCGCCACGTCGTCGCCGCGGCGCCCGCGGCAATCGAAAGCCTGATGCACCACGGCGTGCGCTTCGACTGCGGCAGTGACGGAGCACCGCTCCTCGGCCTGGAAGCCGCCCATAGCAGGCGGCGGATTCTGCACGCCGGCGGTGACGGGTCCGGCCGGGAAATCGTGCGCGCGCTCGCGGAGGCCGTCCGCCTGACGCCCTCGATCACCGTGCTCGAAGGCGTGGAGGCGCGCCGGCTCACCACAGAGGACAGCCGGGTGACGGGGCTCGTGCTCGCCGGCGGAACCGAGACCGCCTTCCTTGCCACCGGCCGGGTGGTGATCGCCACGGGCGGCATCGGCGGACTCTTCCTTGATGCCACGACGCCGCAGGGCTCGTTCGGGCACGGGCTGGCGCTTGCCGCCCGCGCGGGCGCCGAACTCGCCGATCTCGAATTCATCCAGTTTCACCCGACCGCGCTCGACTCGCCCGAGCGGCCGATGCGGCTCATCAGCGAAGCCGTGCGCGGCGACGGCGCGGTGCTGATCGACGAGACGGGTCGGCGCTTTCTACAGAATGTAGACGGTGCCGAACTGGCGCCACGCGACGTCGTCGCCCGCGCCGTCTGGAACCATCTCGCCGGGGGCCATTGCGTCTTTCTGGACGCGCGAAGACGGCCGGGCGCGGCCTTCGCCACGCGCTTTCCCGGCATCGACGCGCTCTGCGAGGCTGCCGGCTTCGATCCCGCCTTGGAGCCGATCCCTGTGCGGCCGGCGGTGCACTACCACATGGGCGGCATCGCCGTGGACCTTCACGGCCGCAGTACGTTCGAAGGGCTCTGGGCCTGCGGCGAGGCCGCCTGCACCGGCCTGCACGGCGCCAACCGGCTCGCCAGCAACTCGCTGCTGGAGGCCGCAGTCTTCGCCCGTTCAGTGGCCGAGAGCGTGGCTGGCGCGCCGGCAGCCCGCGGCTCCCGACAGCATCGCGTTGAAACCGCGCGGCCGGATCCCACCCCCTTGCGCCCGATCGTTTCGCGGGCGCTGGGCCTCGTGCGCACCGAAGAGGACTTGCGGCAGGCGATTGCCGAACTCCTTCCGCGCGCCACAAGCGAAAGCCCTGAAGCCGATCCCGCCATCGTCGCCCTCATGCTTGCCGTGGCAGCACTTCAACGCCGGGAAAGCCGCGGCGCGCACTTCCGGACCGATTTTCCGCACAAGGCCGAAAAGGCGCAATCCTCACGCCTGACATTCGCCGAGGCGCTCGCAACGGCACGCGAAGCCGCATGCGCGCCTGCCCCGCCCTTCGCCCGGAGCGCCTGACATGAGACCCGTGCCGCCCCTTTCCCCGGTCATGACGGAACCGCTGATCCGCGCCGCACTCGCCGAGGACCTCGGGCAGGCCGGCGACCTGACGAGCGACGCGATCGTGCCGCCGGAGCTTCAGGCCACGATGACGCTCACCGCACGGCAGGCAGGCGTGGTGGCAGGCCTCGACCTTGCGACCCTCGCCTTCCGCCTTATCGCCCCCGCAAGCGTCATCGAGATCGGGCACCCGGACGGCAGTGCGGTTTCACCGGGTGACGTGATCGCCACGGTGAACGGGCCAGCGCGCGGCCTGCTCACCGGCGAGCGCACCGCGCTCAACTTTCTGTGCCGGCTGAGTGGCATCGCCAGCGCCACGGCCGCGATGGTCGAGGCGGTGAAGGGCCACAAGGCCGAGATCGTCTGCACCCGCAAGACGACCCCCGGCCTGCGCGCCGTGGAGAAATATGCCGTCCGCGCCGGCGGCGGGTCGAACCACCGTTTCGGCCTGAACGATGCCGTGCTCATCAAGGACAACCACATCGCCGTGGCCGGCGGCATCCGGTCGGCGGTCGAGCGGGCGCGGGGCGGCGCAGGCCACATGGTGAAGATCGAGGTGGAGGTGGACACGCTTACCCAGCTGGACGAAGCGCTGGCCCTCGGCGTGGATGCCGTGCTGCTCGACAACATGAGCCTCGACCAGCTTGCGAAAGCCGTCACGCGCGTGAACGGCCGCGCGATCACGGAGGCATCGGGCCGGGTGACGCCGGAAACCGCGCCGGCCATCGCGGCAACGGGCGTCGACCTTATCTCGGCCGGCTGGCTGACTCACAGCGCGCCCACCCTCGACATCGGGCTGGATTTCGCGGCGGTGAGGTAGCGGCTTCTCCTCCAAGCCCTTCGTCATCCCGGCAAAGGGAGCGCAAGCGACCGCGCGCCGGAATGACGGGACGGGGCATGGGAGACATACCCGCCCTCTCCTCGCAGTTTGCCCCACCACAACGCCCGGCGCTTGACAAAACCCGCACCATTTCCTCTAAACTTCGACTTTCACCAGGGGGGCCCGGACAACGGGCTGAGATACCGCTGGCCTGAAGGCAGCGCGGTGACCCTTAGAACCTGATCCAGTTCATACTGGCGTAGGGATGGTGCGATGGCTTTCAAGGACTGCCGCCGGCAACCCGCCGAATACCCGAAAGCCTCTCCCTCATCCTTTCCCGGAACTGGTTCGAGACCCCGCGCAACCAAGCGGAGACCACGGCTCATGCGAGGGAAGGAAGAGCGATGAAACTCATCGTCAACGGGCAGACGCTGGAGGCGGAGGCGCAAAGCCTCGCCGCCCTGCTTGCCGAACTCGGCTACGAGGGCGACTGGTACGCGACCGCCGTCAATGCCGAGTTCGTGCCGGGCGAGGAGCGCGAACAGATACGGCTTTCGGACGGCGATCGCGTGGAAATCCTCACGCCGCGGCAGGGAGGCTGAATGATGGGGCTGACCGTCTACGGAACCACGCTGTCCTCCCGCCTCTTGCTCGGGACGGCGCAATACCCCTCGCCGGCCGTCCTCGCCGAAGCGGTCAAGACGTCCGGCACCGCGGTGGTTACCGTGTCGCTGCGCCGCGAAGGTGCCGAGGGCGGGACCGGGGCCGGCTTCTGGTCGCTGGTGCGCGAGTTCGGGGTGCATGTCCTTCCCAACACCGCCGGCTGCCATACCGTGAAGGAGGCGGTGACGACGGCGAAGATGGCGCGCGAGGTCTTCCGCACCGACTGGGTGAAGCTCGAGGTGATCGGCCACCACGACACGCTGCAGCCGGACGTCTTCGGCCTCGTCGAAGCGGCGCGCATCCTCTCGGAAGAGGGTTTCTCGGTCTTCCCCTACACCACCGACGACCTCGTCGTGGCCGAAAGGCTGATCGAGGCAGGTTGTGCGGTGCTCATGCCCTGGTGCGCGCCGATCGGCTCGGCCAAGGGGCCGATCGACGTCGACGCCTTGCGCGCCCTGCGTGCACATTTCCCCGACGTGCCCCTGATCGTCGACGCCGGGCTCGGCCGCCCCTCCCATGCAGCGGCGGTGATGGAGCTCGGATATGACGGCATCCTGCTCAACACCGCGGTCGCCAAGGCGGGCGATCCCGCCGCCATGGCCGGCGCCTTCGCAAAAGCCGTGGAGGCCGGCCACGCCGCCTTCCATGCCGGTGTCCTGGAGCCGCGCGACATGGCCGTGCCATCGACGCCGGTCATCGGGCAGGCGGTCTTCTCATGACGCTCGATCCCTTCTATCTCATCGTCGACAGCACGGCATGGATCGACCGGCTGGTGCCGCTTGGCGTCAAGCTCGTGCAGTTGCGCGTCAAGGACAAGGACGAGGCAGCACTGCGCCAGGAGATCCGCCGCGCACGGGAGACCTGCGCCCGGCACGGCTGCCAGCTCATCGTCAACGACTATTGGCGGCTCGCCATCGAGGAGGGCTGTGACTATGTCCATCTCGGCCAGGAGGACCTCGCCGCCGCCGACACCCGGGCGATCAAGCGCGCGGGGCTCAAGCTCGGCATCAGCACCCACGACGAAAGTGAACTGAAGACCGCTCTCGCGGCCGAACCGGACTATGTCGCGCTCGGCCCCGTCTATCCGACGCTGCTCAAGAAGATGAAGTGGGCACCGCAGGGGCTGGACCGGATCGCGGCGTGGACTGAAACGGTCGCGCCGCTGCCGCTCGTCGCCATCGGCGGGCTGACGCCGGAGCGCATCCCGGGCGTGTTCGAAAAGGGTGCGGCCTCCGCCGCCGTGGTCACGGACATTCTCATGAACGCCGATCCCGAGGCGCGCACGCGCGAATGGATCGCGGCGACGGGCCGATGGCGCTGAGCAGCCCCATCCCGGACACGCACGTGCTCGTCATCGCCGGCAGCGACCCGACGGGCGGCGCCGGCCTCGCCCGCGATATCGAGACGGTCGCGGCCTTCGGCCTCAAGGCGGCAGTCGCCGTCACGGCGGTGACGGTGCAGACGCACGGGCAGGTCTTGCGGGTCGAGCCGACGCCATCCGCCCTTGTCGCCGCGCAGATGAAGGCCGCGTTCGAAGCCGCTCCCATCGGCGCCGTCAAGATCGGCATGCTCGCCACGCGGCAGACCATTGAGGCGGTCGCCTCGGTTCTCGAGGCGCATGGCGGCGTCCCCGCCGTGCTCGACCCGGTGCTGGCCGCCACGTCCGGCGGTGCGCTGCTGGAAACGGACGCCGTTGCGGCGCTGAAGGCGCGCCTGATGCCGCTCTGCCATCTCGTCACACCGAACCTGCCCGAACTGGCGACCCTCACCGGCGGCACCCCGGCTGCGGATGAGAATGCCGCCGTGCGCCAGGGCGAGGCCCTGCTCGAAGAGGGCGCCCGGGCGGTCCTGATCAAGGGCGGCCACGCCGGCGGCGGCGATGCGACGGACATCCTTCTGCAACCCGCGCGCACGCCCGTCCGCTTCGAAGCGCCGCGTCTTGAAGCGCACATGCGCGGAACCGGCTGCATGCTGGCCAGCGCGGCGAGCGCCGGTCTAGCGGCGGGCCATGACTTGGAAGAGAGCGTCCGCACGGCCAAGGCGTGGCTGCACGGCCATCTGGTGAAGGCGTCACAAGCGGAGGGGATGGGTTAGCTCGAAGCAGGTCTGTTCGGAGACCCCTGCCCCCTTGGCGCCCCTTCTGGGGCGCCAAGGCGTGCCGACATTCGATCCCACTCGCCCCGTCCCCTCACGCGGATTTCAGCCGCGTGCCGCTCAGCATGCCGTGCCGCTCCAGCACCGGGTAGGCCAGGGTGGCCAGCAGTGAGTTGATCTGCTTCAGGTCACGGATCGTGTCGAGATGGATGGAGCTGGTCTCCACGCTCCGCTCCGAGCCGCGGCGCAGCCGATCGAAGTGACGCTCGCTGGAGATCCTCTCGAGGTCGCGCAGCCGGTCTTTCTCGGCGACGAGCTGCCGGGCCGTCTCGGGGTCCTGGGTCACCAGGAGGTTGAAGGCGAGCCGGGCATTGGCGAGCACGGAGGCATGGAGGCTCGAAAGCTCGCGCCAGCCTTCCGGCGTGAACTCGAGATCGCGATCCATCTTCTTTTGCACGTGCGAAAGCAGGTTGCGCACGATGATGTCGCCCACCTGCTCCAGCTTGATGCATACGCCCAGAAGTTCCTGGCAGCGGCGCGCCTCCTCGTCAGACATGCCGTGTTCGGTGATGCGGGCGAGGTAGAGCTTGATGGCCGCGTGGCGTTTGTCCACCGTGTCGTCGAGTACGGCCAGCGCGTTGATCGACTGCTTGTCGGGATCCTCGTAGAGCTCCAGAACGCGGCGCAGCATGAACTCGACGGTCTCGCACATGCGCACCGCCTCGCGCGTGACGTTGGCCAGCGCCTGGGCAGGGTTGCCGAGCGCGGCTGCATCCAGGGCGCTCGTCGCCTCGATGGCGGCGCGGCGTTCTTCCTCCGGCGTTTTCGCGCCGGCGCTCAGGGCGACGATCCCCCGCGTGGCCTTCAGGATCAGCCGCGACAGCGGAATGCCGGCGAAAAGAATGAGGACGTTGAAGGCGATATGCGCATGGATCACGCGATCGGCGGTACCCGCGCCCAACAGCGAAGTCGGGGGGTTGAAATAGACGAAGAGCACGAGCAGCACGACCGATCCCAGCCCGCGCATCAGGAGGTTGCCGAGCGGCACCACGCGATAGGCCGGTGGCGCGGCGCGCGTCAGGATCGGGGCAATGAAGGAAGAGCCCAGGTTGACGCCCAGCACCATCACGATGCCGAGCTCGGGCGACAGGACCCCACGCGCGGCGAAGGTCGCCAGGAGCAGAACGGCGGCGATGCTCGAGTGGAACAGGTAGGTGATGACCGCGGCGAGGAAGAAGGCGGTGACCGGGTCTTCCGACAGGTAACCCACGATCAGCGGAACGATACGGCTCGCACGCAAAGGCTCGGCCGCCGCGTCCATCATCTCCAACGACAGGAGCAAGAGGCCGATGCCGACGAGAATACGGCCTGCCTGGCGCCAGGAGCGCCGTTCCGTCGTCAGAAAGATGACGGTGCCGGCGAGCAGGCAGACGGGCACGAGGAGTGACAGGTCGTAGCTCAGGATCTTGACCAGAAGCGCCGAGCCCACTTCCGCGCCGCGGACGGCCAGGATGCCGGAGAGGCCCGTCACCATGCCGCCGCCGGCGAATGAGCCCACCAGGAGCGTGACCGCAGTCGAGCTTTGCAGGGCGATGGCGAGCAAGAGCCCCGCCGTCGTGGCCATGAGCGGGTTTGCGAGTGCGCGGCGCAGCCGCTGCCTCAAGACGCCGCCATAGGCGCGCTCCACACCGGTGCGCACCATGCGCGTCGCCCAAAGAAGCAGCGCCACGGCACCGGCCATATGCAGGAAAAAGACGGACCCGCTCATTTGCCTCGTTTCGCCTATCCCATCCACCGAACCGGCTGTGGGTTTATTGTGAACCGGCGGTGGATCTACTGTGTATAACTCCTTTGCATGGGAAAAGCTGCGTCGGTGTCGAACCGGAACTTGTCCGCCGTCGCACGAATGTCACACCGGGACAGCCGGCCACCGCGAGGTTGGCGCTGCCGGTCCGCGGGGCCGCTGCGGTTTGGCGCCTGGAGCGGATTGTGCTCGCGAGACCGCTCTGTCTCGCCGTTTTCCGTTTGCGTGGCGGCGAGAGGGGTTTTACGCCCGCGACATATTTAGCGCCGCATGCGCAATTGGGCGGGCGTGATGTTCCTGTTCTTCCGCATCGCGGAGGTCAGGTGACTTTGGCTGGAAAAACCGCTCAGAAAAGCCACTTCGGCGATGGTCAAATCCTTTTCGACAAGCAGCTGTTCGGCGAATTCGAGCCGGCGGTTGATCAGATAGCGATGCGGTGGCTCACCGAAGGACTTGGTGAAGGACTGGATGAAATGGCCGTGCGAGAGCTCGCAAACGGCAGCAAGTTCGGCGACGCCCAGCCGGCGCGCGAAGTTCTCTTCGATATATTCCTCCACCCGCTTGGCGGCGGTCGTGGACAGTCCTCCCTTGGGGCGCACGGCCGTTCTCGCCGCGCGTGAATAGTTGCGCAGGAGGTGTATGCCGAAAACGGTGACCAGCGCATCCGCATAAAGCTCGTTCACTTCCTGGTTTCGCAGTTCGGCCGCCATCAGCTCGGCCATTCGTACCGCCTGCAGATCGACCGTGCCGTCAGGGGGCGGCAGAAGCTCGGGTGGTTTCCGTTCGAGCTCGCTGTCTGCCAGTTCCTTGAGCGCGTCCGTCGTGAGCGCCACCAGAACGATCTCGCGCGTGGATGCCCATTGCGTTCTCCGGTCCGCGCCCGCCGGACAAACAACGATCATGCCATAGGGCGCCTCGTCGGATCCGCCTTCGGGGGCCGCTTCCGCATTCGACGACGAAGTCAGCGTCACCGCGACGAAATGCGCGTCGGGAGAAAGGTCCTGCGGATGCGGCGGACGCATCGAAAGCACAAATCCGCCCTGTGGCGTCTTGGCGCGCTTTCCGACACTTTCGGGAATGGCATCAAGAAAATGAGCGCGGGAACGCTCACTCGGCTCGCTTCGCCCCGGTGCTAAACCATCGGTTTCATGATACATTGATCGCCGCTGCCCCGCATAGCCTTCCCGATGATACTACCTGCATTCTGCTAGAAGTCGCAACGCCGGCCACCGCAAATCGCGTTTCCCCGCCGGAAGACGGAACCGCGAATGTTTTGCGGTGCAGTGCGACTATCGTCGTTATACGATCCCGTTTACGCCACACGAAGCACCTCCTGTACGCCTGCTTTTCAGCACAGCGCCATGGTATCTCCCGTATGGCGGTTCTCGGCAAATAAGCAGATCGCAATAGTTGGTCTGTTTTGCCGTCAACGAAGCCGGATCGTACACGCTAAACCGGGATCAATCTACGCGCTGGCCAGCGAGAAATGCGCCCGCATCCGCGGGCGGCACCGTCCTATTCCATTGTTCTTGCCGTATCCGCGCGCGGGAAAGCGGCTCCCTACTGCAGACGCTCTACCGCCGGCCGGGCAGCTTGCGCGGCCGGGTGGGCTGTTCGGCGGCCTCCGTCGGCTGCTCGGTGAAGCCCTCAATATCGGATACCTCCTCAACGTCGCGCTCGATTTCCATCGGACTCATGACATAGGCCGTCGTCAACTCCGCCACCGAGCGCAAGGCGTGAATGTGAATGCGCTCATAGCCGTGCGAGGCATCGATGCCGAAAGCGATGAGCGCGGTGCGCACATCGTGGCCGGCTTCCAGGGCGGAGGCCGAATCGGAGCGGTAATAGCGGAAGATGTCCTTCTGAAAACGGATGTCGTCGTCGCGGCACAGGTCGACGAGCTTCTTCGTCAGGTGATAGTCGAAGGGCCCGGTCTGGTCGGCCATGGCGATGGTCACGCCGAACTCGGAAGAGTTCTGCCCCGGCGCGGTGGTACCGTTGTCGATGGTCACCATGGAGGCGATCTCGGGCGTGACGATCGCCGCCGCGCCGACACCGACCTCCTCCGAGATCGTGAACAGCCAGTGCGTGTCGACCGGCGTGCGCACGCCTTCCCGCGTCATGGCCTCCAGCGCCGCAAGCGCAATCGCCACGCCGGCCTTGTCGTCGAGATGGCGGGAGACGATGAAGCCGTTTTCGAGGAATTCCGGCTGCGGGTCGATGGCGACGTAGTCGCCGATGTCGATGCCGAGCGACAGGGTATCCTTGCGCGACCAGGCGAGCGCATCGAGGCGCAGTTCCACGTGCTTCCAGCCGATCGGCAGTTCGTCCACGTCGTCATTATAGGTATGGCCGGAGGCCTTGAGCGGCAGGATCGTGCCACGGAAGCTGCCCTTCTCCGTGTACAGGGTAACCCGCGCGCCCTCGGCGAAACGCGCCGACCAGTGCCCGATCGGCACCAGCTCCAGCCGGCCGGTGTCCTTGATGCCCTTGACCAGCGCGCCCAGCGTGTCGACATGGGTGATGATGGCGCGCGCACCGCGCCGGCGCTCGCCGCGCCAGATGGCCCGGATGCCGCCCCTTCGGGTCAACTCCGGTTCGAGCCCCAGCCGCTCCAATTCCTCCGTGACATGGCGCACGATGGTGTCGGTGTATCCGGTGGGGCTGTCGATCGCCAGGAGGGCTTTGAGTTGGTTCGTAAGGTAGTCGACGTCGATTGTCAGACGCGGCAAAGGCTACTCCCTCGCGCCAAGCGCCTGCTTCGCTGACTTGAGGCCCGTGCGGGGAAACAGAAGATCGACGAAGCGTTCGGCGGTGGGTTGCGGTTCATGATTGGCCAGTCCAGGCCGCTCGTTCGCTTCGATAAAAACATATTCCGGCCGACTTGGCGACTGCACCATGAAGTCGATCCCGACCACGGGAATGTCTATGGCGCGCGCGGCGGTGCAGGCCGCGTCGACCAGCGCGGGATGGACCTCCTCCGTCACGTCGTGGATCGAGCCCCCGGTATGCAGGTTGGCGGTCTTGCGCACGACCACCTCCTTTCCTTCGGCGGGGACGGAATCGAGTGTGTGACCGGCGCCGGCCACGCAGCGGCGGGTCTCGTCGTCGATGGGGATCCTGCTTTCGCCTCCGGTCGAGGCGGCGCGGCGGCGCGACTGGTTCTCGATCAGCTTCTTGATGGTGCTGCGCCCGTCGCCCACGACACGGGCGGAACGGCGGACGGCGGCGGCGACCAGCCGATAGTCGATCACGACCAAACGCAGGTCCTCGCCCTCGAAAAACGACTCCAGCAGCACACGGTCGCAAACCTTCTTGGCGGCAGCGACAGCGTTCTCTACGTCCTCGACCGTCTCCAGGCCGACCGCCACGCCGCTGCCCTGCTCGCCGCGCGCCGGCTTCACGACCACGCTGCCGTGCTTCTTCAGGAACGCTTCGATCTCCTTGCGGCCGCTCGCGGCGTCGAGTTGCTCGGGAACCTTCAGACCCGCCTTCTCCACGATGCGCCTGGTCACGGCCTTGTCGTCGCAGATCGACATGGCGACGGCGGAGGTGAGCTCCGAAAGGCTCTCGCGGCAGTGGATCGAGCGACCGCCGAAGGAAAGGCGGAAGAAACCGGCATCGGCATCGGTGATGTCAACGGCCACGCCGCGCCGGTGCGCCTCGTCGACGATGATGCGCGCATAGGGATTGAGCTGGTCGTAGGCGGCCGGCGGGTGCGTGAAGAGCTTCTCGTTGATGGGGTTCTTGCGCTTGACGGCGAAGACGGGAATGCGATGAAAGCCGAGCTTCTCGTAGAGTGCGATGGCCTGTTCGTTGTCGTGCATGACCGACAGGTCCATGAAGCTGCGGCCTCGCGCCTTGAAGTGCTCGGCGAGCTGGCGCACCAGCATCTCGCCGACGCCGGCATGCGGGCATTGCGGATCGACGGCGAGACACCACAGCGAAGAGCCGTTTTCCGGGTCGTCGAAGACCCGGTGGTGGTCGACGCCGGTCACAGTGCCGATCACGTCGCCGGTCGCCACGTCCTCGGCGACCAGATAGACGACGGCCCGGCTGTCGCGGTTGGTCCAGAAGAAGTCCGGCCGCACCGGCACCATGCCGCGGCTATGATAGATGGCGTTGACGGCCTCCGCGTCGGCCTGCGAGGCGAGCCTTCGGATAAAGTAGCCGCGCGCCTGCCGCCGGCCCGTTCGGTAGGTGGACAGATCGAGCCTGTAGGTGTGGGAGGGGTCGAGGAACAGTTCCTGCGGCGCCAGCGACAGAAGCACGTGCGGATCGCGGATGTAGAAGGCGATGTCGCGTCGGGCGGGCCCTTCCTGATGCATCGCCTCGACGATCTGCTCGTTGTCGGCAAAAGTCTGCGCGAACAGCAGCCGTCCCCAGCCGAGATCGAGCGCAACGGCCGTCGGCCGCCCGCCCTTCCCCCCGTCGCCGCGCGCGTCGGCGGGTTTCATGGCCTCGTTGCGCAGGCGCTTCAGACGATGACCGAGCGCCTTGTCGGTGCGCCCCCTCTGGCTTCGCGAAACCGCCTCGTCCTGCTTGCCCATTGTTAGTACCCACCATCACGGATAGATGCATCATGAGACGTCCGGGGAAAGCCCGTGGCCAGGAGCGCCGCCGAGGGCGATGTGAGACATCGTCGAAGTGGTGCGACGCCGTCCACGGGTTTTCTCCGGACGCCCAAGGGGTCGCCTTTCCGCCCGCACCTGCGGCGTCGCCGCGCTTGCACGATGTCCTCCATCGTGCTGCGCACGGCTTCTAGCATTTGCGGGCGGAAAGGCGATCTCATGACGCATCTATCCATGACGGTGGGTACTAAATCCCGTGGGTCTGAAGCCACAGTTCCAAAAGCCCGACCTGCCACAGGGCCGAGCCGCGCAGCGGCGTGATGTGCTCGGCGGGCGCGGTGTAGAGCGTATCCAGATAGTCCTGGCGGAACAGGCCGCGCTCGCGCGCTGCCTGAGAGCTTAGTGCATCGCGCACCATCTCCAGATAGGGGCCGTCCACATATTTGAGCTGCGGCACGGGAAAATAGCCCTTCTTGCGGTCGATCACCTCGCTCGGGACCACCTGACGGGCGACGTCCTTCAGGATGCCCTTGCCGCCGTCCCTGAGCTTCTCCTCCGGCGGAATGCGCGCGGCGAGTTCCACAAGCTCGTGGTCGAGAAAGGGCACGCGCGCCTCCAGCCCCCAGGCCATGGTCATGTTGTCGACGCGTTTGACCGGATCATCGACCAGCATCACCGAGGAATCGAGCCGGAGCGCGGCGTCCACCGGCGTATCGGCACCGGGCCGGGTCAGATGCCTGGCGACAAGGGCGCGGCTGACATCCTCCTCCGTCATCCACTCCGGCGCGAGCTGTTCCTTCAGCCGTTCATGCGTGCGGTCGAAGAAGACGTCGGCATAGTCACTGACGACGTCGTTGGAGTTCATCAGCGGCGGATACCAGTGATAGCCGCCGAAAACCTCGTCCGCGCCCTGCCCCGACTGCACCACCTTGATGTGCTTGGAGACCTCCTTCGACAGGAGGTAGAAACCGACATTGTCGTAGGAGACCATGGGCTCCGACATGGCCTGGAAGGTGCCCGGCAGCGCGTCCATCAAATCGCTGGAGGGCACGAAGATCTTGTGGTGGTCGGTGCCGAAGCGCTCGGCGATCAGGTCGGAATAGACGAACTCGTCGCCCTTCTCCCCGTTGGCTTCCTCGAAGCCCACCGAGAAGGTCATCAGCCCGGTCTGTCCGGCCTCGGCGAGGAGCCCGACGATGAGGCTCGAATCGACGCCGCCCGAAAGGAGCACGCCCACCGGCACGTCGGCCACCATGCGCCGCTTCACCGATAGGCGCAGGGCGTCGAGCACGCGCTCGCGCCATTCTTCCGGGCTCAGCGATGAAAGCGCCGGATCGCGCTCATACGGCGGGTCCCAGTAGACACGGTCACGCTTGCTGCCGTCGGCCTCGATGATGCGCATGGTCGCCGGCGGAAGCTTCCTGACGCCGCTGAGGATGGTGCGCGGCGGCGGCACGACCGCATGGAAGGTCATGTAGTGGTGCAGAGCGACGGGATCGATCGTTGTGTCGACGTCGCCGGCGGCCACCAGCGCCGGCAGGGAGGAGGCGAAGCGCAGCGTGCTCGGCGTTTCCGAATAATAGAGCGGCTTGATGCCGAAACGGTCGCGCACCATCACCAGCCGCCCGGTATCGCGCTCATGCAGTACGAAGGCAAACATGCCGTGGAAACGCTCGACGCATGTCTCGCCCCAGGCGTCCCACGCCTTCAGGATCACCTCGGTATCGCCGGTGGAGAAGAAGCGGTAGCCCTTGGCCTCCAGTTCGGCGCGCAGTTCGGGATAGTTGTAGATGCAGCCGTTGAAGCAGATCGTCAGCCCCAGCGTCGGATCGTCCATAGGCTGGCGGGCTCTTTCCGACAGGTCAATGATCTTCAGCCGCCGGTGCCCGAAGATGGCGTTGTTGTACTGGACCACACCGGACCCGTCGGGGCCGCGCGGGGTGAGTCCTTCCATCATTTTCGAAAGGGTGACGGGAGACGGCTGGCTGCCGTCGAATCTCAACTCTCCGCAGATACCGCACATGAGAAGCGGGGGATCCCTCCTTGATTGTTGCGCCGGATGTCCCGATAGTTATAGTTCTGATTATTTGATGTCAAATAAGTGACATTGGTTCCCATGGCTCAACCGACGGACAACGTGCAAACCCTCGACCGGTTCCCACCGGACGAATTGCGCCTCGTCGAAAAGTCCATTCGCCGCATTCTGCGGGCGAGTGATCTGCAGTCCAAGGCCCTCGTCAAGGCGATCGGGCTGACCGCCCCCCAGCTCGTCATCCTGAAGGCGATCGCCGCGCTCGGCGAGGTGACGACGACGGCGCTGTCGGAGCACGCGGATCTGAGCGCGGCGACCGTGGTCACCATACTGGACAATCTGGAAGTGCGCGGTCTGGTGGAGCGCTACCGCTCGCCGAGCGACCGGCGCGTGGTCCATGCGCGCCTGACGCCGACCGGCGGCAGGCTCGTGCAAGAGGCGCCGGAGCCCCTCGGCGTAGGATTTGCAAGGCGTTTCCAACGCCTCGACCCGGCGGAGCGGCTGCGCTTCATCGAAATGCTCAATGATCTGGCCGATATGATGGAGCCGGCGATACCCGCCTCCAGAACGAGAAACGGCCGTCTGCTTTAGCGCCAGATGAGATGAGGCGAGGTGCGATCGGTCGTGCCGGCGTGCGTTGGGAGACCCGAATTGAATTCACTCCGATCCGAGCGTGGCATTTTGCCCGACACGCGACAATGGACGTGTCGGCGCTAAGCCATTATGATCCGGGCCACAACCCAGGAAAAACAGTATGGATTATAGACGGTTTTTTTCCGAGGCAATCGATCAGCTCCATGCGGAACGGCGTTACCGCGTTTTCGCTGATCTGGAGCGGATCGCGGGCGCCTTCCCCCGCGCCATCTGGCGCTCCGGCGATACGGCCAGGGAAATTACCGTCTGGTGCTCGAACGACTATCTGGGCATGGGCCAGCATCCGGACGTGATTGCGGCCATGCGCGAGGCCGCGGGCCGGATGGGCTCCGGCGCGGGCGGCACGCGCAACATCTCCGGCACGAATCATCCGCTGGTCGAGCTTGAGGCCGAACTGGCCGACCTGCACGGCAAGGAGGCCGGGCTCGTCTTCACCTCCGGCTTCATTTCCAACGAAGCCTCCATCTCAACCATTGCGCGGCTTCTGCCGAACTGCCTGGTCCTTTCGGACGAGTTGAACCACGCCTCGATGATCGAGGGCGTGCGCCGCTCGGGCGCCGAGAAGAAGATCTTCCGCCACAACGATCTCGCCCATCTGGAGAGCCTCCTGGCGGCCGCCGGCCGCGAGCGGGCGAAGCTGATCGTCTTCGAATCGGTCTACTCCATGGATGGCGACATCGCGCCCATCGCCGAGATCGCGGACCTTGCCGACAAGTACAACGCGATGACCTATATCGACGAGGTGCACGCGGTCGGCATGTACGGTGCGCGCGGCGGCGGCATCACCGAGCGCGACGGTCTCGCCCACCGCATCGACGTGATCGAGGGCACGCTGGCCAAAGCCTTCGGCGTCATCGGCGGCTACATCACCGGATCGGCGGCGATCATCGATGCGGTGCGCTCCTACGCACCCGGCTTCATCTTCACCACGGCGCTGCCGCCGGCCATCGCAAGTGCCGCCACGACTTCGATCCGTCACCTGAAGACTTCCTCCGCCGAGCGCGAGGCGCAACGGCGCCAGGCACAACGGACCAAGGAGGTGCTGGGCGCCGCCGGCCTGCCGGTCGTGCCGTCCGCCACACATATCGTGCCGCTCCTCGTCGGCGATCCGGAACTCTGCAAGATGGCGACCGACCGGCTTCTCGAAAAGCACGGCATCTACATCCAGCCGATCAACTATCCCACCGTGCCGCGCGGCACGGAGCGGCTGCGCATCACGCCCACGCCGTTCCACGGCGACGCGCTGATCGAAGGATTGAGGGACAGCCTCGTGGAGACCTGGGAAGCCCTCGGCATCGGCTTCGGTTCGCGCGAGAGGACCCCCGCCGCCGCTTCGGAGCGGGTCATACCGCTGGCCGTTCCCAAATCGGGCGGTTAAGCCCCGCTGCGGCTTTCGGCCTCCACCGGCTCCCCGAAATGTTCGCCGATGGCCTCGATGATGATCTTCGCCGAGGCCGCGCCCGGGTCGACATGGCCGAGCGAGCGGTCGCCGACGCGGGCGGCACGTCCCCTGGAAGCGATCATGGCGCGCGTGGCGGCAGCGCCGGCGGCGGCGGCTTGCGCGGCCTCCCGCGCTATCTGTGACAGGGCAGCGCCGCGCCGGCGGGCCGCATGGGCGGCTTCGGCGGCCGGCAGCCAGGCATCGAGCATCGTCTTGTCACCGCGCGTTCCCTTGCCACGCTCCCTGATCCCGTCGGCGATCGCCGTGAACATCGCGCACAGGAATGCCCCATCGAGGCGCTCGCTTTGCCGCGCTGCCGCAGCCGCCCGAAGGAAGGCAGTGGCATAGAGCGGCCCGGTCGAGGCGCCGACGGCGTTGAGGAAAGCATTGGCGGCCGTGGCGAACACATCGGCCGGCGCGCACCGGTCCATGTCCAGTTTCGAAAGCGCTGCATTCACCGCCAGGAAACCGGCGGACATGCTGATGCCGTGGTCGGCATCGCCGATGGCGCCGTCAAGGCGGGTCAGGAAGTCCTTCTCGGCCTCGATCGCCTCGGAAATCGCATAGAACATCGACGCCAGTTCGCGAGCCTGATTGCCCGACATGACCTTCCTCCCGGTTCTACCCCGCCATTGTAGCAGCTAATTGATGGTGAGGAACGCGGTATCGCAGGGATGATCCAGCAAATCCGTCAGTTCATCGTCCAGATGCAGGACCGTGATCGACGCGCCGGCCATGTCGAGGGACGTGCAATAGTGCCCGGTCCAGCTGGCGACGACGCCGATGTTCTTGGCCCCCAGCCTCTGGTGCACGCGCCGATAGAGGATGTAGAGCTCCATCAGCGGCGTGGCGCCCAGCGAGTTGACGAGCACGGCGACGCGGTCGCCCGGACCGGCCTGCATCTCGGAGAAGATGCGGTCCATGACCGCGTCCACGACCTCGTCGGCGGTGCGCAGCCGGTCGCGGGCTACGCCCGGCTCGCCGTGGATGCCGATGCCGATCTCCATCTCGTCCGGCCCGATCTCGAAATTGTGCGTGCGCGTCTGCGGCAGCGAGCACGGCTCGAGCGCGATCCCGACCGTATAGGTGCGGCGGTTGGCCTTGCGGGTGACGGCCTCGCAGGCGTCGAGCGGCCACATGCGGTCGCAGGCAGCACCGGCGATCTTGAAAGTGAAGAAGTTTCCCGCGACCCCGCGTCGGCCCTCGCGGTCCTCGACGGGCGAGGAGGCGATGTCATCGGTGGTGATCACGGTGCGAACCTCGATGCCTTCGGCCTTCGCCAACTCGGCCGCCATCTCGAAGTTCATGATGTCGCCGGCATAATTGCCGTAGACGAAGAGCACCCCCTTGCCGCCCGAGGCGGCCCGCGCGCATTTGAAGATGGGGTCCGGCGGCGGCGCCGAGAAGATGTTGCCGATCGCCACCGCGTCGGCGAGCCCCTTGCCCACATAGCCGAGAAAGCACGGCTCGTGGCCCGAGCCGCCGCCGATGACGAGCCCCACCTTGCCCTCGCGCGGCCCGCGCTGGGCCACGAGCGCGCGGCGATGGCCGTCGATCGGCCTCAGATAGCGCTCATGGGCATGGACGATGCCGTCGAGCATCTCCTCGATCACGTCCACAGGCTTGTTGACGAACTTCTTGACCGCGCTGCGGATGTTGACGACGCCTGTCTCCGGGCCACGCTGGGGCGCAAGCTTGCGGTCCAGCTCCGCCACCCCGTCGGCCTTGAGGATGCCGCGGCCGGTGGCCGCGTCGGTGACGAGCACATCGATATAGCCGCCGCGCAGAGCGCCGAGGATCGCGGCCACCTTGTCGATGCCGCCGACCACGGCGATCTTGGTCTCGATGCCCTCGAACCCGTCCAGCGTGATGCCGATGGTGCGCTCGTCGAGCGGTCCGGAAACCGGCCGCCCGTGGTCGTCGATGAAACGGCCGGCGATGACGCCCACGGCGTTCTTCTCCAGATAGAGCTGGGTGGCGACCGAATCGAAGAAGCCGCTCGTATGGATGGTCGAGTTGGGACGCAGGGAGGAGATGCCGAACAGAAGCCGGTTCGCCCGCGCCATCGCCGCGAGCTGCCCGGCAACGACCGGCTCGCGCAAGAGGAGGTCGCGAACTTCGGCCGAAGAGACGAGCGCCGGCGCCGTCAGGTTGACGCAGCGTGCATTCAGCGCGGCCGCAAGGCGTGCCGCGCAAGCCTCGGGCGTGTATTCGAAGGTCGCCGTGGTGCCGCCCGTCGCCTGGATGACGGAGACGTCTTGAAGGTCACCGCGCCGGGCGCGCTCGGCGACGGCCATCACGGTGCGGCCCCAGGCGACGGCGATCGTGTCGGCGGAGCGCACCGTCTGGTTGAGGACGCGTGCGCCAGCGATCCCGAGCCGCTCGATCAGCGGGTGGGCGCCGCCGTCGCTGGGAATGACGAGGCAGTCGTCGAGTCCGAAATGGCGCTTCAGTTCCTGAGCGATGGTGAGCGCGGAAAACCGCTCCGGGTCGATCGCTATATTGACGATGCCGCGCTCGCGCGCTTCGGCCAGATAGGCGTTCACGGTGGCGCGCGACACACCCATCGTTTCGGCGATCTGGCCCTGGGTCAGCCGGTCCTCGTAGTAGAGCCAGCAGGCCCACACATAGGGATCGTCGCCATAGCGCAACGGAATCGGTTCCGTCGCATTGCCGCCCTTTCCCTTCACCGCCTTACCCATTCACGCATCAGCATGTCTTGGCCTCTATCCGGCGTACTTGCGGTTGCCCTGATGCTTCACCGCTCCGGATCGGATCCTCGGTCAGGCCCGAGGATCCATGCCTGAACGGTGCCAATTTGCAAAACGATCAAGACACGGCCCGGTCGAACAGATTGCAGCCACGTATTGCCTCGGATGTCGTCCGGCAATGTGGAGGCGAACCTTCACGCCCCCTCTCCTCCTGCCCCACCCGTGGCCGAAAGGCTCTTCGCCATCACCTCGATGATGATTGCGGCAGACGCGGCACCGGGATCGACATGGCCGCGCGCGCGTTCGCCGAGGCGGGAGGAACGGCCCTTTGCCGCAACCATGTCGGCGGTCGCCTCGGCTCCCTTTGCCGCGGCCTGTTCAGCGGCGTGCAGCGCGGCGGCGAGATCGCTTCCGCCTTCGCGCGCCTTCGAAAGCGCGTCCGCCGCCGGGCGCCAGGCATCCACCATTGTCTTGTCGCCGACGGCGGCCTTGCCGCGATCCTCGATGCCTTGTGCCATCGCCTGGAAGGCTTGCGCCATGTCGTCCTCCGTCGCGACCTCCTTGCCCTTCAATGCCGCGCCGGCGCGCATGAAGGCGGTGGCGTAAAGGGGCCCGGACGAGGCACCGACGGCGTTCAGAAACGCCTTTGCGGCCGTGTTGAACACGTCGCTCGGCGCCGCCGCACCGGGATCGAGATCGGTCACGGCGGCATGCACGGCGTTGAATCCCTGGGCCATGGCGATACCGTGATCGGCGTCGCCGATATGGCCGTCGAGCGCGCACAGGTGGTCCTTCTCGGTCTCGATGCGCGTGGCGACGGCCTCGAACAGGGCGATCAAGCGTGCGCTGTCGAATGTGCTCATTGCCGCCTCCTCAGCCGTTGAACATCGCGCAGGCGCAGGGGTGATCGATCATCCGGGTCAATTCGTCGTCGAGACGCATGAGCGTGATCGATGCACCGGCCATTTCCAGCGAGGTGCAGTAATCGCCGACCCAGGTCTTGTGCGCGGAAAGCCCCGCCTCCCCCAGCCGCTGATGAACGCGGCGGTTCATGATGTAGAGCTCCATCAGCGGCGTGGAGCCGAGGGAATTGACGAGCACGGCGACCCGGTCGCCCTTTTTGGGCGCCATTTCCTCGAAGATCGAATCCATGATGCGGTCGGTGATCTCGTCCGCCGTCTGGAGCGACTCGCGCATCATGCCGGGCTCGCCATGGATGCCCATGCCGATCTCCATGTCGTTCTCGCCCATCTCGAAATTCCACTTGCGCGTCTGCGGCAGAGAGCAGGGCGAGAGCGCGACGCCGATCGTATAGGTGTGGTCGTTCGCCTTGCGGGCGATGCGCTCGCATTCGTCGATCGGCAGCATCATGTCGCAGGCCGCGCCCGCGGCCTTGAAGATGAAGAAGTTGCCGGCCACGCCGCGCCGCTTTTCCCGCTCGCTCACCGGGGCGGAGGCGATGTCATCGGTCGACAGCACAGTGCGGACCTCGATGTCCTCCATGGCGGCCATTTCGGCGGCCATGTCGAAGTTCATCACGTCGCCGGCATAGTTGCCGTACATGTAAAGCACGCCGGCGCCGCCATCGACCGCCTTGGTGCAGGCCAGCACCGGGTCCGGCGGCGGCGAGGCGAAGACGTTGCCGATTGCCGCGGCGTCGGCGAGCCCCTTGCCGACAAAGCCGAGGAAGGTCGGCTCATGGCCGGAGCCGCCGCCGATCACCAGGCCTACCTTGCCCTTTCGCGGCCCCTCCCGCGCGACGAGGGCGCGGGGGTTCTCGGCAAGCCGCATCACGACATCGCCGTGAGCAGCGATCACGCCATCCAGCATTTCGTCAACGGCATCATCGCCACGATTGATGATCTTCTTGGTCGCCATCCCTGTCCTCGCTCGCCGTAGCCTGTTCGACGCGTTATGTTCCTAGACTTCCGCCCCGGTCCTCTGCACCGGCCAGGTGTTCATGCATTCCAGCGTGTGCTCGAACGATCGGATCCCCGCGTCGGAGCCCAGCCCGCTCGCCACGAGCCCGGCGGCGGCCTGCGCGAAGCGCACGGCATCCTCCGGGTTCATCTCGTGCTTCAGCGCGGTGATGAACCCGGCATCGAAGGCGTCGCCACAGCCCGTCGTATCGACCACCTCGATCCGGTAGGCGGGCATGGTGAAGCGTGTCCCATCGGCATGGGCGTAAAACGCCCCCTCGCCGCCCAGGGTGAAGACACAGCAGGTCGCCCCCTTGTCGAGGAAGTGGTCGGCGGCCTCCGGGGCGCTCTTGCGCCCGGACATCACCATCGCCTCCTCGATGGAAGGCATGAAATAGTCGATGTGCGGCAGCAGCGGCTCGACGATCGCCGCCGTCCCGGCATCGGCCGCGATGAGGTCGAAGGTGACGGTACGCCCGCGCTTCTTGGCTTCCTGCAGGAGCACGCGGCTCGGCTCGCCGTCGAGCCGGCGCAGGAGCCCCGTGCCGCCCAGATGCACGATCGGCGCCCCCAGGGCGAGATCGTAGGCGTCAGCCGGCACGTCGAAATGGTCCGACGCGCCGCGGGCGTGCAGCGCCGGCCGTTCTCCATTGGCGCGCACGTTCAGGATCGTCGCCGAGGTCGGCACGCCTTCAAGCCGCTGCATTGCGGAGACATCGATGCCGTGCCCGCGCATCGTCGCCAGCATCCAGTCCGCCTTCTCGTCGTCGCCCACCGCCCCGACCGCCAGGCAGCCGAGGCCGAGCTTGGCACAATCCACCACCGTCCCGCCGGCCGTGCCGGCGACCGTCAGCCGGATCTCGTCGATGAATTCGACATTCCCGCCTTCGGGAATCGCGTTTACCGGACGGCCGAGAACGTCGAGGATGTACAACCCCACAACCGATACATCATGCGCCATCGACCGTGCTCCTCCCCTCAGCGCTTTCCTTCATCGCGGCCCCGACCCGCGTACCGTTCGCGAAGACGCTCGTCCACTCGGGATCGGCCGAAACGTAAACCGCGTCGCCCGGCCGCACGCCGTCGAGGCCGTCGACCTTGGCCTTGATCTCGAAATCCTCGAGCGCAATGCGGATGATCGAGCGCCCGGCGATGCCGACATTCATGTCCTTCAGCCTGCCTGCCACCGCGCCCGGCCGCGGGCGCGCCGAAACGCGCACATGTTCTGGCCGTACGCCGATCTTGATCTCGGCCGCATCATCCAGCGGACGTTCGGGGGTGTAGACGCCGCCGCCCAGCGCGCTGGTCACCCCGTCCCCATCCCGTCGCGCCGGCACGAAGTTCATGCCGGGATTGCCGAGGAACCAGCCGGCGAACTCCGTCTCGGGCACCGCGTAAAGATGCTGCGGCGTGTCGTACTGGATGATCCGCCCGTCGCGCATCAGCGCCACGTGATCGGCCAGCGTCATGGCCTCGGTCTGGTCGTGGGTGACGTAGATGATCGTCTGCTTCAGGCGGCTCGTGACCAGCTTGAAGGCACGGATCAGGGCAAGCTTGGCCTGCACCTCGACATTGGTGGTCGGCTCGTCGAACAGCACGATATCCGAGCGCCGCGCCACGGCGCGGCCGACGGCGACCTTCTGCCGGCTGCCCGCATCCAGCTCGCCGATGAAGGCGCCCCTGCGGTCGCGCATGTCGAGGACGTCGAGCACCTCGTCGATCCGCCGCCGGCGTTCCGCGGCATCAATGCTGCGGTCCTGGTTGAGCGGCAGCGCGATGTTCTCCTCGACCGAGAGCGTCGGGTACATAACCGGATACTGGAAAACCATGCCGACGCTGCGCTTGCGCGGGGGCAGGCCGCCCATGTCCTTGTCGCCGAAGAGGATGCGCCCCGAAGTGAGCGTCTCCAGCCCGACGATCATGCGCATCAAGGTGGTCTTGCCGCAGCCTGAGGGCCCGAGCAGGCAGGTAACGGCGCCGTCCTCGAAGGTGGTGCTCAGGGAATCGACGGCAGTGAAGTCGCCGAACTTCTTGGTGACGTTGTCGATGACGACCTTAACCATGGGCCACGGCCTCCTTATGCGGCTGAGCGCGCCCGATCCGCTCACCGGTGGCGGCGTCGAAGATCATGATGCGCTCCGGGTCGATCGCGATCCTGACCTCGGCGTCGATCTCCGGCAGCGCGGCATGGGCGGAAGGGAAGGCCGCCGTCATCGGCATGCCCTCGCTTTCGAGATAGACGACGATCTCGGATCCCAGATGCTCGACGATGCGGACGCTGGCCTTGGCGCCCATCTCTCCCGCGCCGTCGAGCCGCACATCCTCGGGGCGCAAGCCGAACCGCACCGTTCCGTCGGGCACATCCGGAGGGAGCGCAAAGCGCAGTCCGCCGGTCTCGACGACCCCGTCGCGCGCGGTGCCATTCCAGACATTGGCCTTGGGAAAACCGATCAGCTCAACGCTGCGCGCGAAGCGCGGTTCGCGATAGAGATCGAGGACGTCATCCTTCTCCACCACGCGGCCGTCGTCGATCACCACCAGGTCCTGCGCCATGGTGAGCGCCTCGAGCGAATCCGCCGTGGCGTAGAAGAAGGTCGCCTGCAGCTCCTCGCAGAGATGCTTCAAGTCGTCCATCAGCCGTTCGCGCAGCTTGTAGTCGAGGCCGACCAGCGGATCGTCGAGCACGAAGACGGAGGCGTTGGTGAGCAGGCCGCGGGCAACGGCGACGCGCTGCTTCTCACCGCCCGAGAGCTGGTCCGGCGTCTTCTTCATGAGATGCCCGATCGACAGCATGGCCGCCGACCGCTCGACACGCTTGGCCACCTCGGCGGAAGGCGCACGCGCAAGGCGCAGCGGATAGGCGATGTTCTCGAACACTGTCATGTGCGGGTAGAGCGCGAAGCTCTGCGGCACGTAGCCGAAATTGCGCCCCCCCGGCGGCAGATCGGTGATGTCCACCCCGTCGGCCAGGATGCGTCCGCCGTCCGCCTTCTCCAGCCCGACCAGCAGGCGGAACAGCGTCGACTTCCCGCTCTTGGGCGGACCGCAAAGCACCGTGAACCGTCCGGGTTCGACGGTGAGCGACAGATCGTCCACGGCCTTGTCCCGGCCGAAGGTCTTGGTCACGGATTGAAACTCGACCGCCGGCATTTAACGCCCCAATTGTGCGAGAAAGGGCACCAGGAAGATGCCGAGACAGAACAAGGCGACGATCACCGCCAGGATGATCAGCGTGCGAACGGCCGTGCCGGCAAAGCCCAGATGCTTCGGCACGTTGCCCACGGCGATCTGCAGGAAGGTCGCGGCCACCAATACGACGAGGCCGAAGCGGTAGACGTCGATCGACCAGCGCTGCGCCACCAGCGCGATGCCGCCGAGCATGGTGAAGATCAGCACCATCTCGGCACGTTCGGCGAAAGGCACTTTCTGCATCGTCTAGACCTCCCCGCGCACGGTACCGAAGGTCATGCCGACCAGCAGATACTTCTGGAACAGGTAGATGAAGACCACCGGCGGGATGATGTAGATCGAGGTCAGCGAGGCGATGAAGGTCCAGTTCAACCCGCCGTCCGAATAGGTGCCGACCGCCAGCGCGTAGGGAATGTTCTGGGTCGACACGCCGCCGATGATAAAGTTGAACAGATACTCGTTCCACACGAAGATCAGGTTGAAGATGAAGGCGGCGATCAGCCCCGGCTTCACCTGCGGCAGAACCACCTTGAAGATGATGTGGAACCAGGAGCCGCCATAGACACGGCCCGTCTCGTCGAAGCGCTGCGACACCCCGTCCAGGAAGCCCTTGAGGATCCACACCGAGAAGGGGATCGAGAACATGGCGTAGAACAGCGTCAGCGCGATGTGGTTGTCCTTCCAGCCGAAGGCCACATACATCAGGAATACCGGCAGGATGACCGCCGGCCCCGGCAGCATGCGGATCGACAGGAGCAGGAACATCAGGAAGTCCGTCGCCTTGGGTTTGAAGCGCGAGAAGCAGAAGGCGGCGAGGAACGAGACGAACACCGCGATCACCACCGCCGCCAGCGACATCAGCAGCGAATTGCCAAGCTGCAACCAGAAGGAGCGCGTGTTGGTGAACAGGTCCACATAGTTCGCCAGCGTCGGCGAGAAGATCAGCTTGGGCGGCGTCGCCAGCATGTCGGTGCGCGACTTGAAGGACGACAGGATGATCCAGGCGACCGGCGAGAAGAAGATCAGCGCGACCAGCCAGAGAGCGGCGTAATAGGCGCGGCTTTTCCAGGCGGTGGTCATGGTCAGGTCCTCCTCCTGCGGCGCGACAGCACGTAGATGAAGATCGAGGTCATGGCGATGGAGATGAGCAGAAGCAGCACCGAATAGGCCGACGACCATCCCATGTTGAAGCTCTCGAAGCTCTGCTTGTTGAGTTCGACGGCGACGAGCCGCGTGGTCTGGCCGGGCCCACCCTTGGTCATCGGGATGACGAGGTCCAGCGTCTTGAAGGAATCGATGGTACGCAGCAGGATGCCCAGCATCAGGATGAACTTGCCGTGATGCCAGACGACCAGCGTCAGGCGCTTGCGCCAGGGCAGCCGGTCGATCTCCGCCGCCTCCAGCTCCGCCTTCGGCACGGAACCGAGCGCGGCCAGCGTCATCAGCGTCATGAACGGCGTCCACATCCAGCAGTCAACCGCGAGCACCGCCCAGAAGGCGATGTCGGGATCGCCCAAAAAGTCGATCGGCCCGGTGCCGAACGTGCCCTGCGCCATGGCGTTCAAGACGCCAAAGGTCGGGTCGTAGATGAAGCGGAAGAAAGTGCCCGTGGCGATCGGCGTCAGCACCATCGGCGTGAAGAGAAGCGTCAGCGCCACGCGCCGGCCGGGCATGTCTTTCGACCCCCAGAAGAGAAAGCCGAGCAGCACGCCGAGCGTCGTCTGGATCGCCACGCCGACACCGACGAAGACGAAGGTGCGGTGCAGGTCGGACCAGATGTTGTTCTTGTTGTAGTAGATGTCCACGAAGTTGCGGAAGCCGACGAACTCCGGCGGCATGCCGCTGATCAGCGAGAACTTGTGGAACGACAGGCCGAGCAACCACAGCACGGGAATCGTGTTGAAGACCAGGAAGAAGGTCAACACGGGCACCAGCAACGCGACGGTCAGGAACCGTCTGTCGTCGAAGACGCGCAGGAATGACGCTTTGGACATGAGCAGACCAGTAAACGAAACCATGGGCCCGCCCCCGGCATGGCCGGGAGCGGAGCGGAATGCCGAGATACCTACAGCGAGGTGCTCGCGCAGGCGTCCGAAGGCCGTTCGGAGGCCGTGCCGGCGTCGTAAAGGATCTGTTGCTGCTGGCAGGCGATATAGTCCAGCGCCTGCTTCGCCGAAGCCGTCGTTCCGGTCATGTAGGAGGTGAAGCCCTCCTGCTGCACGGCGAGCATCTCCGAATAGCGCGGATGGTGCCAGAAATCGCGGGAGCGGCCGGGCTCGAGCATGTATTTATACGCCCGGTTCCACGGATTGATGTTGTCGAACTCGGGGTTCGACAGCGTCGCCTTGTCCGTCGGATTGCCGCCGCGCTTGGCGAATTCCAGCGTCGTCTCCGGCAGGTACCACCAGTTGAGGAAGTCGATGGCGACCCGCATCTTGGTGTCGTCGTTGAAGGCGTTCAGCACCCAGGGCTGGCCGCCCATGGTGTACACACGCTTGGCCTCTTCCCCCTTGCCGTGCTTGGGCGGCGGCACGACGAGCACGTTGTCGCGGTTTTCTTCCGTGATCATGGCAAGGCCGACGGCGGCCCACTGGAAGGCCGAGAAGACCTTGCCCTGGGTGAACACGTCGATGATCTCGGCGATGCCGTAGTTCAGCGCGCCCGACGGCTGGTACTTGAGGAAACCCTTGTACTGCTCCATCGCCGTGGCGTTGAGGTCTGAGTTGAGAATGCCCTCGACCTGCCCCGTCTCCGGATCCCAGACCTCGCCGCCCTGACTCCACATGAAGGGATAGAGGTAGCAGGTCACGAAATCGTAGACGCGGCTGTATTGCGAGGCGGTCCCCCACAGCTGCTGATCGGGGCGGGTAAAGAAGTCGGCGATCTTCTCGAACTCCTCCATGGTGAGGTCTTCGAAGTCCTCGAAGGTCTGCGGCAGGGGCTGTCCGTATTTCTCCTGGAAGGCCGTCCGCTCGTCCTCGTTCTCCAGCAGGTCCTTGCGCACGAAGAGCGCGATGGTGTCGCCCTCCTGCGGCAGGCCCCAGCGGTTGTTGGAGCCGTCGGGATAGACCATGTAGGTGTCGACGACGGTCTGCGAGTACCAGTCGATCTGCAGGTTCGGATTGTTGGCGATGACGTCGTCGAGCTGCAGGATCCAGCCGGGCTGTGCCAGAGCCCCGAGCCACTGGCTGTCGGAAATGATGATGTTGTATTCCTGGCTGCGCGTGGCGAGCGAGGTCGCCGCCTTCTGGAAGAGGTCCGCAAACGGCGCCTCGGCGAAGCCGAAGCTCACGTCGTAGCCATACTTTTCCTTGGCATATTCGGCAAAGAGCGGCGACATGTCGACGCCGAGCGAGGACGGCAGCCAGCCGGCGATGCCGAGAATGTTCATCTCGATCGACTGCCCGGCGAGCGGATGCTCCTCCTGGGCGCGAAGCCTGTTGATGAAGGGGGCGGAAACGGCGCCCGAAAGCCCCAGCGCGGCGCTGCCCTTCAGAAAGGTGCGGCGCGGAACGATGAGACGGCGCCCGGAACGGTTGTTTTGCTCTGTCACTGAAACTCCTCCCTGCGAAACGGCGGTCATGACCGCCATATGGTGTCCTCTTAGACGCGCGCGGCTCCTACCCACCGGCGCTTACGGTCCTCAGACCGTGACTCGACAATATTCAACTGTTGTTCGACAAATGTCAATTCCGCAAAGATGACGGTCTTCTTGGGCCGCTTCATCTTGGGTGTACGATGGCTCTAGGCGGGCGCCCGGCCCACCAGCCGGAAGTCGAAATCGTAGGGCGCATCCTTCAGCACGGCATCGACGATGCTGCGCGCCAGCGGCAGATCGGCCTCGGAATGGCTGCGGATCCAGCGGCCAAGCGCGCGGGCGGTGTCGATCCCCTCCACCGTCTCACCGGCGAGCTCGGTCTTCATCACCTGCGAGACCCGCAACCCGCGGCCGAGAGCGTGGCCGAGGCGGCTGTTGCGTCCGCCGCCGACCGTCACGTGCAAATCGCCGAGCCCGGCCAGATCGAACACCGTTTCGGGCCGGCCGCCGATCTCGCCGGCGATGAGCCGCATCTCGCGGATCGCCTGGTTGAAGGCGGCTGCCGTCGGGTTCTTGGTCTGGCTGCCGCCCCGGTCGGCGTAGCGCGTCTGCATCGCGCTGACGCCGATCGCGTAGAAGTTCTTCAGAGCGGCACAGGCCTCGACCCCCGTCACGTCCTCGCTGACGTCGAGGCGGTAGTAGCTGGTACGCATCAGCCGGGCCAGCGTCTCCGCGCGCGCCGTATCCGGGCAGGCGTAAACACATGCGGTCGGCCTGCGGTTGGCCAGCTCGCGGGCGATGCAGGGCCCGCCGATACCGATAAACAGGTCGGGCCGAAGGGCCTCGACGGCTTCTGGCGCCGTCTGGGCATAGGTCCTTATCCCCGCGCGGCCGGCCACAAGCCCCTTGGTCACGAAGGCCACGGGGACCGGTTTGCCGATCAGCGCGTCGAGCTGGGCACAAACCCATTCGATGCCGGGACTGCTGACGCCAACGATGAGAAGGTCGGCTTCATCCCCGTGGCGCGTGTCCAATTCGTCGATGTCGAGCGGCTCAACGTTTGCCGGCAAAGGACCATCCAGTTTCGGGTGCACGCCGCCCGGCTTTTTGAGCGTGGCGATGATCTCACTGTCGAGCGGCGTGCCGACGAGACGCACCGAATGCCCGTTGTCGGCGGCCGGAACCGATATCGCGGACCCCATGACGCCGGCGCCGATGATGAGGATGTTCGCCATCGTCCTAGAGCCGCTTTCCCGTTGCCGCGTCGAAGACATGAATTTTCGCCGGATCGACGCCGAAACGCACCGTCTCTCCCTTTTCGATGACCGGGCGGCCGGAGACGACCGCCCGCAGATCCTCGCCGCCCAGATGAAGATGCAGCAGGGTTTCCGGCCCCGTGTTCTCCGACAGCACCATCTCGGCGCCATGCGGTGCGCCGGGCGCCACCGCGACATCGCCCGGCCGGATGCCGCATGTCACCTCCATGCCTTCCTCGACGGCGGCATCGGCGGGCAGCGTGAACTGCACGCCGCCCAGCTCGATCGCCGCCTGCCCGTCCGCCATCGCGACCCTGCCGCTGAGAAAATTCATCGGCGGCGAACCGATGAAGTCGGCGACGAAGAGCGAGGCCGGGCGGTCGTATACCTCCGGCGGCGTGCCGCGCTGTTCGATCACCCCGCCATGCATGACGACGATGTGGTCGGCCATGGTCATGGCCTCGATCTGGTCATGGGTGACGTAGACTGTGGTCGTGTCCAGCCGGTCGTGAATGCGCCGGATTTCATAGCGCATCTGGCCGCGCAGCTTGGCGTCGAGGTTCGACAGCGGCTCGTCGAACAGGAAGACGGCGGGATCGCGCACCAGCGCCCGGCCCATGGCGACACGCTGGCGCTGGCCGCCTGAAAGTGCCTTCGGATAGCGGTCGAGAAATTCACTGAGACCGAGGAGATCGGCGGCCCACTTCACCTTTTCGTCGATCTCCGCCTTGGGAGTCCTGTTGACCTGCAGGCTGAAGGCGATGTTGTCGTACACCTTCATGGTCGGATAGAGCGCGTAGTTCTGGAAGACCATGGCGATGTCGCGGTCGCGTGGATGCACCTCGTTCACGCGGTTTCCGCCGATGCGTATTTCGCCGTCGGTGATCGTCTCCAGCCCCGCCGTCATGCGCAGAAGCGTCGTCTTCCCGCAGCCCGACGGCCCCAGAAGCACCACGAAGCTACGGTCCTCCACGACGAGGTCGATGTCGCTCATCACCTCGACAGAGCCGTAGCGCTTGCCGATGCCGTCATATTCCACACGTGCCATTCACTTACCCCTTGGCTCTGGCGCTCACTCGCAGGTGGCGGCGAATTCTTCGAGCTGTCCGCTGTCGCCGGCCACGTCCAGCATGGAGAAGCGGTCGCGGATGTAGCGTGAATAGCGCACGGCATCGCGGTAGAATTCCGGCTCGAGCCCGAGATCGCGTCCGGTGAGCTGGCAGCCGGCGGTGCGCATGGCGTCGCGAAGCTGCGCGGTCGGGCGCATGACGGCGCGCAGGCGGCCGGCGATCTCCGCCCATTCCTTCTCCAGCCGGGCATTCAACGCCGCCGCTGTCTTTTCGTCCAGCGCCTTGCGGGCGGTCTGCTCGATCATAGTCTCAGCCGTCTGGTCGCCGAAGCGCCGGCGCAGCTCGGCCTCCGGGATGACGGTCGGGCGCAGTTCCGGCGGCCGGTCGGCGCCAAGTATGCGGTTCTGAAGCGCCGACATGGTCAGCGTCGCCACGCCCACCTGCTCGCCATGCGAGGTGCCGGGATGTGCTGCGCCGGCGAACATGTCGATGTAATGGGAGATCATATGCTCGGCCATGGAGCCGACATGGGTGGTGCCGGTAAACGAGGTACCGAGCCCCATGATAGCGGAGACGCGCGTGAGCTTGGCAAGCGCATCGAAATCGCCCGACATGATGCCGGCCGCCTCGGCGATCATGTCGTCCTCGTCGACGGCGAGCAACACATAGGCCGTCTCGGAATAGGGGGTGTCGAACAGGATGTGCGACATCAGCCAGTCCACCTGGGCGGTGGTGCGGCAGATCACGTCGGCGAAGGCAGCGGAGACGAGCCGGCGCGGACAGCCGGCCAACACCTGCAGATCGAAGAACACGCCGCGCGCCGAATGGCAGGTGATCGACTTCTTGAAGCCGTCATAGGCGATCGAGGCGGTAGGCGTCGTATAGGCGTTCATCGGCGAGGTGGCGAAGACCGAATATTCCCGGCCGGTGGTGAAGCTGCCGTATTTCACGCTGTCGCTGATCGTTCCGGAGCCGATGGCGATCAGTGCCTCCGCGTCCTCTGTCGCCGCCATCAATTCGTCGATGCCCTCGGGCGTGCAGCGCGGGTTCTCCCAGACATGCTCGCGCACGTTAAAACGGCCGGAAAGCGCCCGGAAGACCCGCTCTCCGAGCGCGGCACGCGTCCGCTCGTCGCTGACGACGATCAGCGACTTGCCGCCATGCGCCTCCGCCACCAGATCGGCTTCCATGCCGTCGAGCGTTTCCTCGATGGCGATCGTCTCGATCGGAATGCCGTGCGTCTTGCCCGTCGTAGGGTCGCGCCAGGTGCCGGCGACGAGTTCGCGGATGATGCCCAGATAGTCGCGTGTCATGAGGTCTCCCCGGCCGCGAAGTCCACGAGCCGCTGATTGATGGAGGCGTTGGCCGCGTAGAGGTCACGGTAGATATCGAGCAGGGCCCGATAGCGCGGACGCTTCGCGTGATCGGGCGCGAAGACCTGCGTCCGGCCGGCCATGCCGTCGGCCGCATCGCAGATCGTCGTATACCAGCCGGCGCCGGCCGCCGCGATCATGCCGGCACCCAGCGCCGAGGCCTCCACCGTGTCGCTGACATGAACCGGCTTGCCGGAGGCGTCCGCCAGCATCTGCCGCCACAATTTGCTGTTGGCGCCGCCGCCGATCGCCAGGTAGTGGTCGGCCGTCTGGCCACTCGCCGCCTCCGAAGCCTCCGTGCCCATCACCAGGTCGAGCGTGATCCCCTCGATGATGGCGCGGTGGATGTGCACCGGCTTGTGCCCGGTGCCGAGCCCGACGATGACGCCGCGCGCCTTGGTGTCCCAATAGGGATCCATGACGCCGGACCAGTAGGGCTGCACCATCACGCCGCCGCTGCCGATGGGCAGCTTCAGCGCCTCCTCCTCCAGCTCCGCAAAGAGGTCGGCGCTCGTGCTGCGGCCGGCGACGAACTGCTTGACGAACCAGTCGACCAGATAGGAGCCGGAGCGCAGGCAGTTCTCCAGGATATAGCCCTCGCCATGGGCGGCGATCTCGGTGCGCCAGGCGGGATCGTAGCGGTAGGTGTCGGTCCAGATGCCGGAGACGACCGCCGTGCCGAGATTGACATAGGCGCGGTTGGGGCGCGTGCAGCCCGTGCCGAGGCCGGCGCACTGCCCGTCGCCGCCGCCGGCGAAGACCGGCAACCCGGCGGGCAGGCCGGTCTCCCGTGCCGCCGCCTCCGTCACCCGGCCGAGCTCGGCCCCCGGCGCGTGGGCCTCTGGCAGGCGGCCGGCGGCAATACCGATGGCGTCGAGAAGCGCCGGAGACCAGCGCTTCTCGACCAGGTCGAACATGCCGCTGGGGTCGGCGCTCGACCAGCTCGTACGGAACCACCCCCCGCAGAACTGCCGCACGAGGTAAGCCTGCACATCGGCGAAGCAGGCGGTTCGCGCGAAGGCTTCCGGCCTGTTGCGGCGCAGCCAGATGACGCGGTAGAAGCTTGGTGTGACGTCCGGCGGCCGGCCGCTGATGCGGTGGATCTCCTCCGCCCCGAAGCTGCGGCTGAACTCGTCCACCTCCCCGCGCGTGCGTCCGTCGAGCCACAGGATGGCGGGGTGCGTCGCCTCCCCTTGTGCATCGAAGAAGCCCATGGTCTCGCGCTGGTTGGAGACGGCAAGCCCCTCGAGGCGCGCCGCATCCACCTGATCGAGCAGCGCCTTCAGCGCCGTGACGGTCGCCCGCCACCAGTCCCGCGGGTCCTGCTCGAAGCAGTCGAGCCCTTCTTGGCTGATGGGAATCGGCGCGCGGCCCTCGCCCGCCGCGCTGCCGTCCGGGCGCCAGGCGATGGCCTTGACGCTCTGGGTCGAGGAATCGAGCCCGATAACCAGTCTTTCGTCCGTCGCCATGGCCATCAGTATTCCTGGCGCGTCGGCGTGACGACCATTTCCTGGATAAGGACGTTCTGCGGCATCTGGTAGGCGAACAGGACCATGTCGGCCACGTGATCGGCCCCGATGCCGCCGCCGATGCGCGCCTTGTTGTCCTTGTAGTTCTTCAGCGTCGTTTGGTCGGTGACGTGGTGGAGCACCTCGGTCTCGATGATCCCCGGCGAGATCACCACCACCCGCACGTCATAGGGCGCGAGATAGCCGCGGATCGATTCGGAGACCGCGTGGACGAAGAACTTGGTGCCGCAATAGACCGTGTGGTCGGGATAGACCTTGCGCCCGGCGATCGAGCTCATCATGACGATCGTCCCGCGGCGCCGCTCCTTCATTCCGGCCATCACCGGATGCAGCGCGTTCATCACGCCCTTGGTGTTGATGTCGATCGTCTCGTCCCACTCCTGCGGGTCCTGGCCGCCGATATCGGCCAGCCGGGCAATGCCCGCATTGTTGAAGAGGCAGTCGGTGGGCCCGTATTTCTCTTCGGCCTCGGCGACCGCCGCCGCGATCGCTTCGCGGTCGCGCACGTCGACCTTGCGGCACATCGTGTCGGGCAGGCCCAGCGCCTCCATGCGCTCGACCCGGCGCGCCATCAGCAGAAGCGGGTGGCCGGCCTTGGAGAACGCCCGCGCCGCCGCTTCGCCTATCCCTGAACTCGCGCCGGTGATCACGACCAGTGGCTTGTCCATTTCTGACCCTCAAAAAAATTGCGTTTGCAGCGGTCGGCGCGGCGCCGGGAGTAAGCGCCGCGCCGCGCGTCGCGGTTGACTGGACGTCATCCGCTGGTGATCGCGTCGACCTTTTCCTTGATGGCGTCCATCGCCGCCTGCGGATCGTCATACTCGCCGGCCCAGAAGCGGCCGAGCTCGACGGGGATGACGTCGTTGGAGATTTCCGCCCACTCGGGCAGGTCCGGCTCGGAGCCCATATGGTTGGCGATGGTCTCGCGCACGGCATCGAGGTGCCGCGTCGTGCCGGCAATCCCCGGCTTGGCGTTCTCCTTCACGCGCGGGTCGTCATAGACGGAGGAGCGCGTCGGCCCGGTGCCGCCGCCGAGCGTGGTGATGTAGACCTGCGTCTCCTTCGACGTCGCCCACTGGGCGAAGATCCAGGCCGCATCCGGGCTCTTGGCATATTTCGACACCGCCAGCGAGGAGCCACCCTGATGGCCGACGCCGGGAATCTCGTTGAAGCCGCACTCCTCCGGCGTCCTGAGCGACGTCGCCGACGGCGGCACCGTCGCCTCCATCAGGCCGGAGACCTGCGAGTTCGCCGGATCGTCCCAGGAGGGGAAGAACTCGCCCCAGGAAAGAACGGTCGCGGCGAGGCCCTGGCCGACCGACTGGCCCTGCCCGTCCCACGTCCAGCCGTCCACGCCGGGCGGCATGTTTTCCTTCAGCTTCTGCCAGTACTCCATCGCCGCCATGCCGCGCTCGTCATTGCCGACGAACTTGCCGTCCGGGCTGAAGATCGAACCGCCATGGCCCCAGAGCCAGGCCGTCCAGTCGCATTCGAGGCTGTAGTGACCGGAACGCATCTGCCCGGTCGTGCCGTAGATCTCCGGCCCCTTGGCCTCCTGGATCGCCTGGGCGTTCGACAGGAACTCCTCCATGGTCGTGGCAGGGTTCAGGCCCAGCTCCTCGAAGATGTCGCGGCGGTACATCTGGATGAAGATCGGGATGTCGTAGGGCACGCCCACCATGATCCCGTCATACATGGAGATGCCGTCCACCAGCGCCGGCAGGAAGTCGTCGAAATCGTATCCCGGCATGGCGAGCTCGCCGGAAGATTCGTAGCGCTCGCGCGGGTCCACCACATCGCCCGAGAAGGAGGCCATCCAGCTCTGGTCGATATAGTAGAGGTCATAGGTGCCGAGCCCGGAGGCGACGTCCAGGGTCAGCTTCTGCAGCACCTGTTCCAGCGGCAGCACCTCGATCTCGACATTGATGCCCGTCGCCTCCTCGAAGAAGGGCTTCAGCGCCGAGTTGATGGCGTTGGAGGGCGGCGTCGATTCGGTCGCCAGGCGGATGGTCTGGCCGGCGAACGGCTTGCCGACTTCCGTAAGCCAGTTCCTCATGTCCTGCGACCAGTCGATCCCCTGAGCGGCCGCCGGCGATATGAAGCCGCCGCGGGCGCCGAAGGGAAGTTGCGCCGCCAGGCCAAGCGCGCCGGCGCCCAGTCCCAGCTTGGCCGCACTGCGCAGGAACGCACGCCGGTCCATGCCGCCGCGCGCATAGCGGTCGGCGATCGACGCCAGGAAAAGCTTTCTGTCACTCGGTCTCATATATTCCTCCCGGTTTCGCCCCTCAGGGCATTCCTCTGTTTCACCGCGCCTCCACGCGGCGATTGCCGTCCGGGCCTCACTGTTTCAGCGAACCGAGCGTGAGACCCCGAACAAGGTTCTTCTGGACCAAGAGAATGAAGATGAAGGCTGGGATTATGGCCGCCGTGCCGAGGGCCGCCATGTTGCCCCAGGCCGTTCCCGTCGAGGTGACGAAGGTCGACGAGACGACGGGGACCGTCTTCAGCGAGGTCTGCGTCAGCGTCAGCACGAAGAGGAACTCGGTCCAGGAGAAGATGAAGCAAAGCACCGCCGTGGCGGCGACGCCGCCGAGCGCCATCGGCAGCACGATGCGGCGGAAGATGGTGAAGCGCGAGGCACCGTCGATGAGCGCCGCCTCGTCGATTTCCACGGGGATGTCGTCGAAGAAGCTCTTCATGAGCAGGACGGCCAGCGGCATGTTCATCAGCGTGTGCACGAGAATGATGCCGGTATAGGTGTCGAGCAGGCCGACGCCCTTGTAGATGAAGAACATGGGGATGGCGATCGCCACCGGCGGCATCATGCGGGTCGACAGGATCCAGAACACGAAATGGTGCTGGCCGCGAAAGCGCAGGCGCGAAAGCGCATAGGAGGCGAGCGCCGCGATCACGACGGTGAGCGCCGTCGAGCCGACCGCGACGACGATCGAATCCCACAGTCGCGGCAGCATGTAGAAATCACCCCCGCCCGGAAGCACCTCCAGCCCGCGTTCGATCCCGAAGGAGATGCCGAACACCGCCTCGAAGGACTGCATGGTCGGTTCGAAATTGAAGAGTTTCGGCGGAACGGTGAAGATGTCGCGATCCGGTTTGAAGGCGACGGTGATCCAGTAATAGATCGGAAAGGCGAACAGGGCCATCGCCGTGATGGCGGCGATGTAACGGACGATCCGCTGCATGAGGGACGGAGCCATCGCTACCACCGCAGCCTGGTCGAGATGACGAAGAGGTTCGCCACGACGAGAATAATGAACAGGGAGAAAAGACTGATCGTCGCGCCGTAACCCCACTTGATGAAGCTGAAGGTCTGCTGCCAGGCATAAAGCGACAGCGTGTAGGTGGCGGTGCCCGGCCCGCCCGAGGTCATCACATAGACATAGTCGAACATGCGGAAGAGATCGATGCCGCGGATGAGCACGGCGATGGCGATCACCTTGCCCATCATGGGAAGCGTCAGGCGGGTGAACATCTGCCAGCTGCTGGCGCCGTCGATCATCGCGGATTCGAAGGGATCACGCGGAAGCGAGCGCAGGCCGGCCACGAAGATCAGCACCATGAAGGGCGTCCATTGCCAGATGTCGGCCAGGATGACGCCCCATATCGCAAGCTGCGGCGAGGCGAGGATCGTCTGGTTGGACGCGAACAGACCGATAACCCGGAGCGCGTAGGGCACCATGCCGAACTGCGCGTCCTCCATGAGAAGGAACATCATGGCGGTGATCGCCGGCGGAATGACCAGCGTCAGCGTCAGCACGCCACGGATGAAGGCATAGCCCGGCTCGTCGGAATCGATCAGGAGCGCGATGCCCATCCCCAGCACGAGTTGTATGGCGAGGCACACCGCGGTGTAGAAGAGCGTCACCCACAGCGCGTTCCACAGGCGCGGATCGTTGAAAAGGATCTGCCAGTTTTCCCAGCCCACCGGCTCGATGCCGCGCGAGCGCGGCACGAACTCGTGAAAGCTGAGCCAAATATTGTAGAAAAAGGGATAGACGGCGAGCACCAGCAGAATCGCAAGGAGCGGCAGGAGCCAGGGCAGCGGATGATCGGAGATCATCACGCGCGACGTACGCAGCAGACCGCTGCTCATGCCGGGCTCTCCCATTCCACCCTCTCCGCCGTCATCCCGGCCAAGGGAGCGCAAGCGACCGCGCACCGGGGTCCATTCCGGAACGACTTGTGCCGGGCACCCTTGTTGCGGAATGGATCCCGGACAAGCCTGCGGCTTTCCGGGATGTCGGGATGGAAAACCAACCGCGTCATCCCGGCCAAGCGGCGCAGCCGCGCCGAGCCGGGACCCATTGAGCAGCGCGGCCGATCTCCGCAGAAAGAACCGCCAATTCGGAAATGCAGCCGCGACGACCAGGACCGGGCCGTGCTCCATGATCTTCCGGCCAACAGGCCCCGGACAAGCCTTCGGCTTTCCGGAGTGACGGCGTCGTTGCCGTTAGCCTTTCCACGGGCGGTCGGCCTATGGCCGGCGCCTGCGAAACCGCCGACATTCACCACACCGGCACGGGGATATGTCGCTCGCAGCAAGGCGGGCAATTCTCTCTCCTCCCGACAAGACCGCGGAAAAAACGCCGCGGTTCTATTGTGGAAGAAAACGTGACATAATATTTGTTCGGTCGCAAGAACATTTGTATTGGGAGTTTCGATGGAGGAGAGATCCAAGCGGCGCGAAGCCGGTGAAACGGCTCGGAAACGGGAGCCGCCTCAGCAGCGGGAAATGGTCGAAGGGCTTTCTGACGACTGGCCTGAGCAGCTCGCCGTGCGCACCGCGTGGTGCTACTACGCGCTCAACATGACACAGCAGGAAGTCGCCGCCCGGCTGGGGATCACCCGTGTGCGCGTCATCCGGCTTTTGGGCGAGGCGCGGCGGCGCGGCGTCGTCAAGATCTCCATCGAATCCAAACTCGCCGACAACGTCGAGCTCGAGCACCGGTTGATGGAGCGTTTCGGCCTCGATTTCGCCGAGGTCGTGCTCGGCATGACCGACGACGAGACCGAGCTTGCGGAGATCCTGGGCGCGGCCGCCTCGGCGGGGATCTCCCGGCAGCTTCAAGACGGTGTGACGCTCGGCGTCGGCTGGGGCGTCACGCTCAAGGCGTTCGCCGAGGCGCTGCCGGAACGGCCGCTCAAGAACGCCGCGGTGGTCTCGCTCTTGGGCTCACTGACCCGCCGCTCCTCGATCGCCACCTTCGAGGCAACGACCACCATCTCGGCCCGCCTTCATGCCGAGTGCTTCTACGTGCCGGGCCCGATCCTCTGCGACAGTCGTGAAAGCCGCGACACGCTGATGGCGCAGCCGATGATGCAGGACGTGCTCGACCGCGCCCGCTCCTCGGACATGGCTGTCGTCAGCGTCGGCGGGCTGGACAGCGGTACCATCCGCCGCACACGCTTCGTCAGCGAGCGCGATTTCGCCGACGTGCGCGAGGCGGGCGCCGTGGGCAACTTCCTCGGCTACTACATCGACGAGAACGCCCAGGTGATCGATCACCGGGTGAACGACCGGGTGATCGGACTGCGGCCCGAGTTTCTCACCGCCATCCCGCGGCGCATCATGATTTCCGGAGGCAGGCAGAAGGTGGCGGCGCTCGCTGCCATCCTGAAGAAGGGCCTGCTCACGGGGATCGTGACCGACCAGCAGACCGCGCACGCTCTGCTTGAACACCACTGAAAGGACAACCGAATGAAAGACGCCGAATACGCCCTGCGCAAGGAAATCGTCGCGACCTGCATCGCCATGGACCGGAGCGGCATCAACCAGGGCACCTCGGGCAATATATCCGTGCGCTGGGAGGACGGGCTTTTGATCACGCCGTCGGGACTTGCCTACGAGACCATGGCGCCGGAGGACATCATCTTCCTTTCCATGGACGGCACGCCGCACGGCCCGCACAAGCCCTCGAGCGAGTGGCGCTTCCACCGCGACATCCTGAAGGCGCGCACGGACTTCAACGCGGTCGTCCACGCCCATCCCAACCACTCTACGGCGATCGCCATCACCGGGCAGGGCATCCCGGCCGTGCACTACATGATCGCCGCCACCGGCGGCCCCACCATACGCTGCGCACCCTATGCCACCTTCGGCACGGATGAACTGTCGAAGAACGCGCTCGCCGCGCTGGAAGGACGGCTCGCCTGCCTGCTCGCCAACCACGGCGCCATCGCCTGCGGCCCGAATCTGCGCAAGGCATTCTGGCTGATGAGCGAGATCGAGGTGCTGGCGCGCCAGTACATCCTGGCCCGGCAGGCCGGAGAGCCGGTCGTGCTCGACGACGCCGAGATCGCCCGCGTGGTCGAGAAGTTCAAGAGCTACGGGCCGAAGGCGAAGGCCTCCGAGGCCTGAGCCGGCGCGCGCAGCCTTCCTCCAACGCCGATTAGGCTCTCGATATCGTGCCGGCCGCCACCTCTGGCGGCCGGACCTGCGTTTGCGCGCTCAAAAACAGATGAGGCAGCGTGGCCGCGATAACGCAGGCCGCAAAACAAAGAATGCCTGCCTGCTACACCCTCGATCGGAAAAACGGTATTCCTCGGATTCGAACAAGAGTCAGGAAAACCCTTACTGTTCTGCGAAATGAACTCCTGCCGGGGCGGCAAGCATTACAGTAGAATTGCACATGGACAGGGGCGAAACAGTAGGACGGAGAAAAATGATGTCCAAGTTGATCCATGCGCTTACCCTTTCGACCGCGATCGCGCTGATGGGAGCAGTTGCCGCACCCGTCACCTTCGATGTCGCCAAAGCCGATGAAGGTGGCTCCGGTGGCGAAGGTGGCTCCGGTGGCGAAGGCGGCTCCGGTGGCGAAGGCGGCTCCGGTGGCGAAGGCGGCTCCGGTGGCGAAGGCGGCAACGGTGGCGAAGGCGGCAACGGTGGCGAAGGCGGCAACGGTGGCGAAGGCGGCAACGGCGGCAAGGGCCCCCAGGGCAACAATGGCCGAGGGAATGGCGGCGGTGACGGTGTACCCGGAAAGTCCGGCTTCAGCGATGTTGACCGCTGAGAAGTAGGCAAATCGGAAGCCGACGCCTCACCGGCGGCGGCTTCCAACGTGCTCGCAAGGCTGTTTCATTCCAGTCCGCTGAACGAGATTGGGACCTGTGCCACTTCTGTCCTGCCGGACACCCCCGAAGATGAGACCGGTCGTCCACCACGCGCCCGGCCAGAGCAGTGGGGGGTCAATGTCCGGCAGGACAGAGGGCGCGCTGCGTATTCCGAGAATTCGCCCACGGCCGACGCCCTCCGCTCTCGGAGTGCGCCCGGTGCTCCGCTGCGCGATCTTACCTGCCGCGCCACTTCTGCTATTCTTTGCCCGCGAGGGTTAGCGTGCGTGTCGGCGCCGGCCTGTTCGCGAGCGAGGGAACAACCGAAAATGTGGAGCGAGTTCAAGGAATTCATTGCCCGGGGCAACGTGATGGACCTTGCCGTGGGCGTCATCATCGGCGGCGCGTTCGGCCTCATCGTCAGCTCGCTGACCGAAGACATCATCATGCCGATCGTCGGGGCAATCTTCGGCGGCTTCGACTTTTCCAACTATTTCATCCCCCTGACCTCCGGCGTTACCGCGGCCACCCTGGCCGAAGCGCGCGAGCAGGGCGCCGTCTTCGCTTATGGCAACTTCCTCACCGTCGTCCTCAATTTCCTCATTCTCGCCTGGATCATCTTCCTCATGGTCAAGGGCGTGAACAATCTGCGCCGCAAGCAGGCCGAGACGCCGGCAGAGCCGCAGGCGCCGCCGCAGGACGTCCAGCTCCTCACCGAAATCCGCGACCTGCTTGCCGAAAGGCGCTAGAAGCGGCACGGTTCTTACGCTGCCGCCGTCCCGGCGGCGGCGCTTCAACAGGATGACACGAATGGACCTGCAGGAAAGCTTGCGCGGGCAAGCGCGCGCGGCGCCCAGAAGCGGCATCATCTCCGTCGTCGAGCATGCCCGCGGCCGCCCGGACCTCATCCCGCTGTGGGTGGGCGAAGGCGACCGGCCGACGCCGGATTTCATCCGCGAGGCGGCCAGCGCGAGCCTTACCGCCGGCCACACCTTCTACACCTGGCAGGGCGGCATTCCGGAGCTGTGCACCGCCCTTGCCCGCTATCACGAACGCACCTTCGCCCGCGCGTTTACGCCGGAGGAATTCATCGTCACCGGCGGCGGCATGCAGGCGATCCAGCTGGCACTCCAGGCGGTGGCGGGTGCGGGCGACGAGGTGGTCTATGCCAGCCCCGCCTGGCCGAACTTCTCCGCCGCCCTCGGCATTGCCGGCGGCAAGCCCGTTCCCGTGCCGCTCGACTTTTCCGAAAACGGCTGGAGCCTCGACCCCGCCCGCGTCGAGGCCGCCATCACCCCGAACACCCGCGCCCTCTTCGTCAACACGCCGTCGAACCCCACCGGCTGGGCCGCCGACCGCGCCACGCTTGAAGCGCTGCTCGACATCGCCCGCCGGCGTGGCCTCTGGATCATCGCCGACGAGATCTACACGAAGTTCTTCTATTCCGCCCCGCGCGCCCCCTCCTTCTTCGACATCGCCACAGACGAGGACCGCATCCTCTACGTCAACTCCTTCTCCAAGAACTGGGCGATGACCGGCTGGCGCATCGGCTGGATCCGCGCCCATCCGGCGCTCAAGTCCGTCTTCGAGAACCTCGTGCAATATTCCACCTCGGGCGTGGCCGAGTTCATGCAGCGCGGCGCCGTCACCGCCCTTGAGGAGGGCGACGCCTTCATCGCCGAGCATGTGGAACGCGCCCGCGCGGGCCGCGACCGCATCATTGCCATCCTGCGCGAGACCGGGCGCGCGCGGCTCGCCGTGCCGGAGGGCGCCTTCTATCTCTTCTTTGCAATCGACGGCATCGAGGACACCCCGCGTGCGGCGATCCGCATCGTCGAAGAGACCGGCGTCGGCCTTGCCCCGGGTGCGGCCTTCGGCCCCGGCGGCGAGCGCTTCTTCCGCCTCTGCTTCAACCGCCGCACCGACCAGCTCGTGGAGGCGGCGGAAAGGCTCGCCGCCTGGCTGAAATAAGCTCCATAGCGTTCAGGCCATGCCACCTCCGCGACGTCATCCCGGCTTCGCGGAGCGAAGGCCGGGATCCATTCCGGAACGTGGAAGAGCCACGGAATGGATCCCGGACAGCCTTCGCCCTCTGGGCTCCGGCTTCCGGGATGACGGCGTCAGGCGAACCGGCCTGAACGCACCTCGACCAAACCCGCGCCTTCCGCCCCATCCTCGCTTGCCGCCGCCTGACGGCACTGCTACATGCCGGCCATGACCGAAACACCCACATCCCGCATCCGCAATTTCTCCATCGTCGCCCATATCGACCACGGCAAGTCGACGCTCGCCGACCGGCTCATCCAGATGACCGGCTCGCTCGAACAGCGCGAGATGAAGGAGCAGGTGCTCGACGCCATGGACATCGAGCGCGAGCGCGGCATCACCATCAAGGCCAACACGGTGCGCCTCGAATATGACGCGCGCGACGGCCAGCACTACGTCCTGAACCTCATCGACACGCCCGGCCATGTCGACTTCGCCTACGAGGTGTCCCGCTCCCTTCGCGCCTGCGAGGGCTCGCTGCTGGTCGTCGACGCAAGCCAGGGCGTCGAGGCGCAGACGCTGGCCAATGTCTACGCCGCGCTCGACGCCGACCACGAGATCGTGCCGGTCCTCAACAAGGTCGACCTGCCCGCCGCCGAGCCCGAGCGCATCAAAAGCCAAATCGAGGACGTCATCGGCCTCGACGCCTCCGACGCGCTGCAGATCTCGGCCAAGACCGGGCTGGGCGTCGACGAGGTGCTGGAAGCCATCGTCACCCGCCTGCCCCCGCCGCGCGAGGGCGACGCCGCCGCCCCGCTCAAGGCGCTCCTGGTCGATTCCTGGTACGACGCCTATCTCGGCGTCATCGTGCTGGTGCGCATCATCGACGGCCGGATGAAGAAGGGCCAGACCATCCGCATGATGGGCACGGACGCCAGATACCCGGTCGACCGCGTCGGCGTCATCACGCCCAAGATGGTCATGGTCGAGTCGCTCGGCCCCGGCGAGATCGGCTTCATCACCGCCTCCATCAAGGAGGTGGCCGACACCCGCGTCGGTGACACCATCACCGAGGACAAGCGCCCCACCGAAAAGCCGCTGCCCGGCTTCAAGCCCGCCCAGCCGGTGGTCTTCTGCGGCCTCTTCCCGGTCGACGCCGCCGATTTCGACGCCCTGCGCGCCGCCATGGGCAAGCTCCGCCTCAACGATGCCTCCTTCTCCTTCGAGATGGAGACGTCCGCCGCCCTCGGCTTCGGCTTCCGCTGCGGCTTCCTCGGCCTCCTGCACCTGGAAATCGTCCAGGAGCGGCTTTCCCGCGAGTTCGACCTCGACCTCATCGCCACCGCGCCCTCGGTCGTCTACCGCATGAACCTGATCGACGGCGAGACGGTCGAGCTCCACAACCCGGCCGACATGCCCGACCCGGTGAGGATCGCCACCATCGAGGAGCCCTGGATCCGCGCCACCATCCTCACCCCCGACGAGCATCTGGGCGCGATCCTGAAACTCTGCCAGGAGCGCCGCGGCGTCCAGGTGGACCTGTCCTACGCCGGCACGCGCGCCATGCTCACCTACGACCTGCCCTTGAACGAGGTGGTGTTCGACTTCTACGACCGCCTGAAATCCATCTCCCGCGGCTATGCCAGCTTCGACTACCAGCTCACCGACTACCACGAGGGCGATCTCGTCAAGATGTCCATCCTCGTCAACGCCGAGCCGGTCGACGCCCTCTCCATGCTCGTCCACCGCTCCCAGGCCGAACGCCGCGGCCGCGCCATGTGCGAGAAGCTGAAGGAGCTGATCCCCCAGCACATGTTCCAGATCCCCGTCCAGGCCGCCATCGGCGGCCGCGTCATCGCCCGCGAGACGATCCGCGCGCTGAGGAAAGACGTGACGGCCAAATGCTACGGCGGCGACGTGACCCGCAAGCGTAAACTTCTGGAGAAGCAGAAGGAGGGGAAGAAGCGGATGCGCCAGTTCGGGAAGGTGGAGATCCCGCAGGAGGCGTTCATTCAGGCGTTGAAGATGGGGGATTGAGGTCTTAATCTATAGATGCGGTACTGCAATTCTGTATCGTCCAAGATCTTGTTCAGCTAAATCGTTGTGGAATTTCGGTGTGGATGGGACTTTTCTTTGGAAGTCTTCGTAGAATCTTGGGTGAAAATGTTCGACCACAAAATGCAGAAACTCCGCTATCCCAAGCCGTGAAGTAACCGGAATTCGGCAATTTGGTATATTAACGTGCAAGTGAGATGCCGGATGGTTTTCACCCGCCTCTTCCGGAGCGTACTCAAATCTCACAAGAGCCTTTCTGGACGTGTTCATATATAGATCGGGAGACGGAAGATCACCGACGCCCTCTCCCTCAAGAACATCTATATCTCTAATTGACGGTAGATAAGAAAACCTATGCCAGGTTATTTTTGTATTTTTCAAACGGTATTTTATAAACACCATACTTCCATCGTGTAGAAGAAGAGAATACTTTCCCTCGTCAAATGTATCTATATAATGTCGCAGCGAATTCTCGTATTCAGGAATATACGCTGATGTCTTTCCAGTATCCCCAACCTCCACCAGCAGCAGGTTGTGTCCCAATGGAACTGTCCGAATGGGCTTTGATTGAGCAACAAACCCAATCTCCACTAAGCGCCCTATAAATTCATTCAGCGTCGTCGGCTTCATTTACAAGCGACCTGAGCGCATTGGCGACTTCATCGGGTAAATCGCTGATGGACAAGCGACCCTCTTTTATAAGCGGTAGAATACGGGAGAGGCTTTCCAGATCTGCCTGAATATTACGCACTTCGGCATCTGATACTTCGCGGTATCGTGTCTTAATACGGCTCAGCTCCCGCTTCGTTGGGTACCTAAAGCTTAGCGCATATTCCTCTTCCCTAATTGCATTGAATTCCTCACCCAGTGCATCCATTTTGCGACCGCAACCGCTCACCCTAACCCAAGCCTTGGACCGGGTAATTGCTGTAAATAATACATTGCGCAATGTGCCGATGTTGAAGCCATCAAAGCAATAATCTGCGCCAACCACGTATACCATCGGCGCCTCATTCCCCTTTGCACGATGTATGTGAGTGATCGCAACAGACGATTTTGCAAACACCTCGTCAGTTGATTGCGTAACACCAACAATGTGTGATTGCACTCCTGCCCCTGCCAAGGCGCGCATAACGGCCCCGCCTTTAGATCGTATTTTTCTGATTTCGCTAACGATAATTAGAATATCATCCGGCTCGAGTTCGTCTTCATCCAGGTTCTTGCGAATCGCTTCTGACAACGATCGAAATTCCTCTTCTTCAGAAGAATAACACGAAAATTTTACTGCATCACTCTCTTCCAATATATCGGTAAAAAACGAAGGCGTTGCAGATGGAGAACGCCTTAGGACCACTTGATTCCCAAGCTCCAGTTGTCCGCTCATCAATTCATACCCGATATCCCTCCAGGTAGTTGGGTTCTGAAACATCTGGACTAGACCTTTCTCACGTTCAATCCCAAATCCGAGCCCGTGCGCAGTGGTCAGAGCCCATTGCGTGTTCCTATAGCAAACAGGAAGCACTATATCCTGTTTTGGCTGATCGTCCTCGTTCACCAAATTAACTATAGGATGATTGTTTTTCTTTCGCCCAAATAAGTCTTGAGGGGATGGCATCTCTGTATCGTTCAAGGTCTGAAGTTCATCGTATGCATAGACGATACGATGAGGAGGTTTTGAAAACAAATATATAAGCTCGAAGAACTTTTGCGGCAGATCCTGTGCCTCGTCTACCAAAACAGCGTCATATATAGGCTCTACATTGACGCCATTCTTTTTAATAAAGTCATAAAGCTCGTTTATAACTCCCTCGAACTCCTTACCCATCGGAAAGCGATCTCTTGCATACTGATATGTGCGCACGGGGGCACCAGCAGACTCAGCCATCTCCGCATACATTCCACGGGTATAAGAGCTCCCCCAGGCATGCAATATGGTGAGTCGATTCCAGTCGGGCTCATCCTTCACAAATTCAAAAGAGAATCGTCGAACTAATCCGGTAAGCTGTTGGTAAAGCGAACGAGTATAAAAAGTTAATGCAATACGCCATCTTGGATTCTTAAGATGAATATAAGATGCTTTCATTGCTAATACGATAGTTTTACCGCTACCTGCCAATCCTCTGATGCGCTGGGGTCCGTTCGGAAACTCTATTGCAGCTCTCTTTTGTGCTGCATCAAGATTAGCTATCTTTCCTTCGAGTATCTTTATCTGGCTACCCTTTGAATTCGGCTTGGAAATATCTGAACGATTTTTTCTTGGCCTAAGTGTTGTTGTACGCTCAATTACAGAATTTAAAATCTCATATTCACTTATATCAATTTTCTGGAATTCACTTAGTGCATTTGTTATATTTTTTGTTGTGCTGACTATTACCTCCTCCTCTTTTCCATCAAAATCCTCAGAAATTGTTACTATATTTATATTGATTTTAAGTCGCCTACGACTTACAAGACGTCTATCTTCAGTTAATTTGGAGGTAATCGCCGAAAAAATTCTATCCTGCGCATCAAACACCTTTTCCGGAATTCCGCTATCGTAATTTAGGTGCAAATTCGATAGATCAAATGCAACTATACCTTTATCCAAACTAGTAAGGAGTGCGTCTATCTGTACAGATCCATTGCTAGAAGTTAAAATCGGATAGCCTATGAATAAAGTCCCGTTAAGTGTCAGTTTTTTCATCTCGGAGACGAGTGTTTTTTGGGTCTCTGTCAGAGACTCTTCGCCATATACTACTTCTATCATTTTAATACTTCTAACCAGGAACTCGATTCTGAGGCACTCAGTCGTGTAGCATCATAGGGCGATCTGCTGCTCAGTCCAAGAGGCGAGGCCAGCGGATACTAAGTTGCGACTGGCAGTACCGACGCGGCTCTGCAGTTGAGTGTGTCGATGTTAGTATGTGGTGTTGCCGCATGGATATAATTTCGCTGGCCATTTCGCTAACCAACTGATCTCAGTTGCCTTCCTAATTTCACTTGCCTTAAGTTGTCCACGCCGCATTACAGATACCCTATTCTACCCCAGCCCATCCCGCGGGGACGCAGGTCGCGACGGTGATCTCGTGAGGATGGGCCGGCGCCTCCGGCGGGCCGCGAACGTGGCGGCTTGCCCGGGGAGGCTCCGCCCAAGGGTTCCCCTGCCGCCACTACGAGCGGCGCGTGCCGGACGGTGCACTTTAAAGGGGAGCCGAGGAAGGACGGGCAAGCGGTGTCCTGAGCTTGTCGAAGGGCCGCCCGTCGTGGAAGTGCAAGGGCCGCAAGGCTTGGCGCTTCCGGATTCGGCTCCCTGGAAGCGGAACGGGCGGAGACGAAAATCGCCGGACGGGCGGCCCGAGGGTCGCGACAACATACTGACGAGCGATCCCTTCGGCCGCCCGTCTCCCCGGATTTGGCGAAGCCCGGCCTTGCGGCGCGGGAGGGTTGGTGCGCGCCCGTGCGGGCGGCGCGGAGAAGAGGAGCGCGGCAATGGCAGGCAGGAAGAAGCGCGGATACGTTCCCCGGAACCTGAAGAAGGATCCCTGGCCGGTCTTCGACTACGCCTGCCCGCCGCGCGGGCCGGACGAGCCGGAAGCCTCCTATGCGCGGCGCCGGGAGGACGCCGAAACCTACAATGAATCCTGCGGGGTCTATCTCGGCCTGTTCCAGGACATGCTCACCTATTACGGCCACCACCGCACCTGCCGTGTGCGGCTTTGCCGGCGCAAGGGCCGCTGCGCGGGCCGCCGCAACCCGCACGACCGGGCGCTGATGCTCGGCGTTTTCGTGCCGCCCTGCGTCCCGCTCGAAGAAGAGGTGATCGCGCCGCTCAAGGCCGAGGTCGACAGCGCGCTGAAGGCCTATGCCGCGGCAAGCGCGGAGGCGGCGCGGAAATGACCCGCCGCGCGCACCCGGCAGGCTCCGGCGCGGCGCGGTCTTGCCGCCCGGCCGGAAGGAAGGGCGGGGAGAAGGCGCGCCGCCCGCCTCAATACCCCGCTTCGCGGTCGACGAGGTTTTTCAGCGGCTCGCCGCGCTCGAAGGCGGCCATCTGGGCGAGCATGGGCGGCACCAGATGCGCGGGGTCGGAGCTGGCGGCGGCGTGCGGGGTGAGGAAGACGCGTGGGTGCGTCCAAAGCCGGCTCTGCTTGTCGAGCGGCTCGCGCTCGAAGACGTCGAGGCTCGCCTCCTTGAGCGTTCCCTCCTCCAGCGCGCGCAGGATGTCCGCCTCCTTCTGCAGCGGCCCGCGCCCGGCATTGATGAGGCACGGGCCGCCGAGCGGGCCGTCCTGCCTCAACCGGGAAAGGAGGCCGTGGTCGATGATGCCGGTCGTCGCCGGCGTCAGCGGCAGGAGCACCACCAGGATGTCGGTGGCGGCGAGGAAGGGGGTGAGCCCCGCTTCGCCGGAAAAGCCGTTCACGCCGTCGAGGCGCCTTTCGCGCCGGCTCCAGCCATTGACGGTGAAGCCCAGCGCTTTCAGCGCCGTGGCCGCCGCGCGGCCGAGCACGCCGAGGCCCATGATGCCGACCGCGACCTCGTTTGCCGGCGGCTGGGGCGGCTCGTGCCAGCGCTTTTCCGCCTGCTGGGCGCGGTAGGTGATGCCTTGCCGGTGATGGTCGAGCACGCGCCAGGAGACATATTCGACCATGTATTGCGTCAGGTTCTCCGCCACCACGCGCACGATCGGCGCGTCGGGCAGGTGCGGGTCGGCGAGGATGTGGTCGACGCCGGCGCCGATGGAGAAGATCGCCTTGAGGTTGGGCAGGCGGGAAAGCAGGCCGGGCGGTTGCTTCCAGACCACCGCATAGTCGATCGTCGGGTCTTCCGGCCCGTCCGGCTCCAGCACCACGGTGCGCTCCTTCGCCAGAAGGTCGTACCAGCGCTTCGGATGCATGCCGGTCATGGAAAGCAGGACGCGGCCGGCGGCCGGCTTGTCTGTCATCTGTCGCTCCCCCTTATTCGCTCACGACGCCGCCGGGCACCGCCTGGATCTCGAAGGCGGCGGCGATCAGCGCCTTGGTGTAGTCCGTCTTCGGCGCGCGGAAGATCTGGTCCGCCGTGCCGGCCTCCACCACCTTGCCGTTGCGCATCACGATCACCTCGTTGGCGAGCGCGCGGATCACCTTCAGGTCGTGGCTGATGAAGAGGTATGCGAGGTCGTGCCGCTTCTGCAGGTCGCGCAAGAGATCCACCACCTGCGCCTGCACGCTCATGTCGAGCGCGGAGGTGGGCTCGTCGAGCATGACGAAGCGGGGCCGCAGGACCATCGCCCGGGCGATGGCGATCCTCTGGCGCTGGCCGCCGGAGAACTCGTGCGGGTAGCGGAAGCGGGCCTCGGGGTCGAGCCCCACCTCCTTGAGCACGGCGACCACCTCCGCGTCGCGCTCCTCGTCCGACATCTTCGGCTCGTGGATGCGCAGGCCTTCCTGGATGATCTCGGCGACCGACATGCGCGGACTCAAGCTACCGAAGGGGTCCTGGAAGACGATCTGCATCTCTCGCCGCAGGGGCCGCATCTGGCGGAACGACTTCTCGTCGATGCGCCCGCCGGAAAAGCGGATCGCGCCCTCGGAGCCGATCATGCGTGACAGTGCCAGGCCGAGCGTCGTCTTGCCCGAGCCGGATTCGCCGACGACGCCGAGCGTCTGGCCGGCGCGCACGGTGACGTCCACCCCGTCGACGGCCTTCACGTGGTCGACGGTGCGCCGCAGGAAGCCCTTCTTGATCGGGAACCAGACTTTGACGCCGTCGCCCTCCATCACCTTCTCGGCCGAAAGGTCGGCCTTCGGCGGCTCGCCCTTCGGTTCGGCGGCGAGCAGGTGGCGCGTGTATTCGTGCTTCGGGTTCTCGAAGATCTCCGCCGTCGGCCCGCTCTCCACGATCTTGCCGCCGGTCATCACGCAGACCCGGTCGGCGACCTTGCGCACGATGCCGAGATCATGGGTGATGAAGAGCATGGCCATGTCGTTCTCGCGCCTGAGGCGGGCGAGAAGTTCGAGGATCTGCGCCTGGACGGTGACGTCGAGCGCCGTCGTCGGCTCGTCGGCGATCAGGAGGTCCGGCTCGTTGGCGAGCGCCATGGCGATCATCACGCGCTGGCGCTGGCCGCCGGAGAGCTGGTGCGGGAAGGCGTCGAGGCGCTTTTCCGGCTCGCGGATGCCGACCTGGTTCAAGAGTTCCAGCGTGCGCGCCTTGGCGCGCTTGTCGCCCATGCCCTGGTGCAGCTTCAACACCTCGCCGATCTGCTTCTCGATGGTGTGGAGCGGGTTGAGCGAGGTCATCGGCTCCTGGAAGATCATCGTGATCTCGTTGCCGCGCACGCGGCGCAACTCGGTCTCGTCGGCGGAAAGCAGGTTGCGCCCGCCATAGAGGATCTCGCCGGAGGGGTGACTGGCCGCCGGATAGGGCAAGAGCTTGAGGACGGAAAGCGCCGTCACCGATTTGCCCGATCCCGATTCGCCCACCAGCGCCACGGTCTCGCCGCGGGCGATGTCGAATGAGACGCGGTCGACGGCCAGCATCTCTTCCCCGCCCTGCTGGAAGGCGACGGACAGATCGCGGATCGAGAGGAGGGGCGCGGCGGTCATTTGAACGTCTTCCGCGGATCGAAGGCGTCGCGCACGGCTTCGCCGATGAAGATCAGGAGCGACAGCATGATGGACAGGCTCAGGAAGCCGGTGATGCCCAGCCAGGGCGCGTCAAGGTTGCGCTGGCCCTGCCTGAGCAATTCGCCGAGTGAGGGCGAGCCCGGTGGCAGGCCGAAGCCGAGGAAGTCGAGCGAGGTGAGCGTGGTGATCGAGCCGTTGAGGATGAAGGGCAGGAAGGTGAGCGTGGCGACCATGGCGTTGGGTAAAAGGTGGCGGAACATGATCGTGCGGTTGGCCACGCCGAGCGCGCGCGCGGCCGAGACGTATTCGAAATTGCGCGCGCGCAGGAACTCCGCCCGCACCACGCCGACGAAGGCGACCCAGGAGAACAAAAGCATGATGCCGAGCAAGATCCAGAAACCGGGCGGCAGCACGGCGGCGATGATGAGAATCAGGTAGAGAACGGGAATGGACGACCAGATCTCGATGAAGCGCTGGAAGAGAAGGTCCGTCCAGCCGCCGAAATAGCCCTGCACGGCCCCCGCGGAAACGCCGATCACGGCGGAAGCCGCGGTGAGGATCAGGCCGAAGAGCACGGAGATGCGGAAGCCGTAGATGACGCGGGACAGAACGTCGCGCGCCTGGTCGTCGGTTCCGAGCCAATTCCAGTTGCCCGGCGTGCAGCGCGGGTCGTCGACGCTCTCAGTGTAGCGCTGGCAGCGCTCCTCCTTCGTATAAAGCCAGGAGGGCTTTGCGGGTGCCGCCTCGGGGATCTCGCTGTTGACCGTGCGGTAGGAGTAGCGGATCGGCGGCCAGACCATCCAGCCATTGGCCTTGATCTCCTCCTGGATGAAGGGGTCGCGATAGTCCGTGACCGCCAGGAAGCCGCCGAACATCTCCTCCGGATAGTCGACCAGCACGGGCACGAGGACCTCGCCCTTGTAGGAGACGAGGATGGGCTTGTCGTTGGCGAGGAACTCCGCGAACAGCGAAAGGATGAAGAGGACCAGGAAGATCCAGAGCGACCAGTAGCCGCGCCCGTTGGCCTTGAAGTTCTGCCAGCGCCGCTGGTTGATCGGCGAGAGCCAGGGGCGTGAGACCTTCCGGCGCACGCGCTCCACCTGGGCCTTTGACTGCGTTTCAGACATCTAGACGTCTCTCCGCTCGAAATCGATGCGCGGGTCGATGAGCGTGTAGGTGAGATCGGAGATCAGGCTGATGATGAGTCCGAGCAGCGAAAAGATGTAGAGCGTGGCGAAAACCACCGGATAATCTCGGTCGACGACGGAACGGAACCCCAGGAGGCCGAGCCCGTCCAGCGAGAAGATGCTTTCGATGAGAAGCGCCCCGGTGAAAAAGGAGGAGATGAAAGCGCCGGGAAAGCCGGCGACGATGATGAGCATCGCATTGCGGAAGACGTGGCCGTAGAGTACCTGTCGCTCGCCCAGCCCCTTGGCCCGCGCGGTGATCACATATTGCTTGCGGATTTCATCGAGGAAGGAGTTTTTCGTGAGCAGCGTCGTCGTGGCGAACGCCGACAGGACCAGCGCCGTCAGCGGCAGGGTGAGATGCCAGAAATAGTCGAGGATGCGCTGCGGCCAGGAAAGATCGGCCCAGTTGTCCGACACCAGCCCGCGCAGGGGAAACCAGTTGAAGAAGGAACCGCCGGCGAAAAGCACCATCAGGAAAATGGCGAAGAGGAAGCTCGGGATGGCGTAGGCGACGATGATCACGCCGCTCGTCCAGACGTCGAAGGTGGAACCGTCCTTCACCGCCTTGCGGATTCCGAGCGGGATCGAAATGCCGTAGGAAATGAGCGTGATCCAGATGCCGAGCGAGATCGACACCGGCATCTTCTCGATGATGAGATCCACCACGGAGATGTCGCGGAAATAGCTCTCGCCGAAGTCGAAGCGGATATAGTTCCACAGCATCATGAAAAAGCGCTCGTGCGCCGGCTTATCAAAGCCGAATTCGCGTTCGAGCTGTGCGATGAACTCCGGATCGAGCCCCTGGGCACCGCGATAGCGCGATTCGCTGCCCGAGGTATCGAAGCTTTCGGAGCCGAGATCCGCTCCGGCACCGCCCAGCCGCGCGTCGGCGCCGCCACCCTGGCCCGTAACCTGGGCGATGACCTGCTCGACCGGGCCTCCGGGGGCGAACTGCACGATAATGAAGGTAATGGCCATGATGCCGAGCAGAGTCGGAATCATCAAAAGCAGCCGGCGGAGAATATAGGCGCCCATCAGCGAATGGGCTCCCCGCGCCGAAGAGATCGCGAGCCTGTGGCCATGGTTCCCGTTATCCTATGCTGCATTCCCGGGCACTGAGGGAAACTGCCCTGCCTCGCCGCCGCCGGCCGTTCATGCCTTGCCAATCGCCTTCGCCCTCTCCTCGTCGTACCACCAGAGCGCCTCGACCGGGAAGGCGTAATCCGGCTTCGGCTCCTTGAAGCCGAACATGTCCCAATAAGCGACGCGATGGCTGGGTGAATCCCAATTGGGAATCCAATCGAGCCGGGCGCGCAAGACCCGGTCGAGCGCCCGCATGGCAACGGTAAACGCTTCCCGGTCCCTTGCAGCACCCGTTTTCTCGACAAGCGTGTCCACCGCCGGGTCGGCCATGCCGACGAAGTTATAGGAGCCGTCGAGCGCCGCCGACCGCGAATGGAAGAACTGCATCAGGCTGTCCAAGGTGGGTGTGGCGCCGAGCGAGACGGCAACGTCCACCATGTCGAAGTCGAAGCTGACCCGGCGCAGCTGGAACTGTGCAGGGTCCACTTGGCGCATACGGGCGTCGATGCCGATGGCGCGGAGGTTCGCGATGAAGCTCGGCTCGACCCGCAGGAATGTCGGGTCGTTCACCATGTATTCGAGCGTGAAGCGCTCGCCCGCAGCGTTGTGGAGGACGCCATCACGCGCCTGCCAGCCGGCTTCCTCCATGAGCTGACGCGCCCGGCGCAGATTCGACCGATCGCGCCCCGAACCATCCGAGGTCGGCTGCATCACCGCTTCGCCGAAGGCGGTATCGGGAACCTGCCCGCGCAGCGGCTCGAGCAGCGCCAGCTCCTCCTCGGACGGAAGGCCCTCCGCCTTGTAGGGCGAGCCCTCGAAGGGGGAGTGCGAGCGCTCGTAGAGTCCGTAAAAGATGTTGCGGTTGGTCCACCCGAAGTCGAAGCACAGCGCAACCGCCTCGCGCACACGGCGGTCGCTGAAGCGTTCCCGGCGCTGGTTGAGCGCCTTGCAGTAGAAGTTGGGGCGCAACTCGTCGGGGAATTCGCGCTTGACGACGCGCCCTGCCTGAAGGGCGGGAAAGTCATAGCTGGTGGCCCAGACGCGGGAGGTGAACTCCTGGCGCCACAAGACGTCGCCTTTTTTGAAGGCTTCAAAGGCGACATTGCGGTCGCCGTAGAATTCGACGCGAATGCGGTCGAAATGGTAGAGCCCGCGCCGAACCGAAAGATCGCGCGCCCAATAGTCCTCCACACGTTCGTATTCGATGTAGCGGCCGGCCGAGAAGCGGCCGACCTTGTAGGGCCCGGAGGCGAGCAACGGCTCGAGTTTGGAGCTGTCGAAGGGTTGCCCCTCCAGCGTCGCGCGCGAAAGGATGGGAAAGCCGAGAACGCCGAGCATCGTGCGCTCGGATTGCTTGCCGGAAAAGACAAGCCGGAACTCGTGCCGATCCACCGCCTCCGCCGCGACCATCTCGGCAAGCGGCAGGGAGAGCTGCGGATGGCCCTTTTCCTTCAGGAGGCGATAACTGAAAGCGACGTCCTCGGCCGTCAGCGGCGATCCGTCATGAAAGCGCGCCTCGGGCCGCAGCCTGAAGGTGCTGGTGTTGCGGTCCTCCGAAAGCGTGACGCTTTCGGCGACGAGGCCGTACACCGCATCCGGCTCGTCCAGCGCGCTCGACATCAGCGCGTCGAAGCACATTTCCATCCGCGGCGGCGCATCGCCGGTGAGCACGAAACTGTTCAGCGTGTTGAAGGTTTGCACATTCTGGTTGTAGAGCCAGTAGCCCGGCTGGAAGACGAATGTGCCACCCTTCGGCGCCTCGGGGCTGGCATAGTCGAAATGCGTGAAGTCGGCCGGGTATTTCAGATCTCCGAAGGCCGAGAGCCCATGAAGCGACGTGCCGGTCGGCACTTCTGCAAAAGCGCGGCGGCCGAGGAGCGGCGCGGCCACAGCCGCTCCTGCCAATTTCACGAAATGCCGCCGCGAAAGGGCGGAATGGTCAAGATATCGCATGTTGAAGAGCCTTGCGGATCAGGGAACACCCCGTCGTCACTCAGTTCCGATCCCTGTATTTCTGCCTCAGCGCAGCGGCACGTTCGGGATCGGTCCACCAGGACTCGATATCGACGCCGGCGGCTTCCGGCTGCTCCTCCGGAACGCCGAACTTGTTCCAATAGGCCACCCAGAGGACCGGCCGGTGGTACTGCGGCACCATGTAGTAGCGCCACAAGAGCAGCCGGTCGAGGGCGCGGGTGGCGGCCACGAGATCTTCACGGTCTTCCGCATAGACGACCTTTTCCACGAGTGCGTCGACGACCGGATCCTGAATCCCGGCCAGATTGCGCGATCCGGGGATGTCGGCCGCCTGCGAGCCCCAGAACTCGCGCTGTTCGTTGCCCGGAGAGAGCGACTGCAGGAACGAATTCGTAATTGCCTCGAAATCGAACGAATTGACACGGTTGATGTATTGCGAGGTATCGATGATGCGCAAGGAAGCGTCGATGCCGATCCGCCGCAGGTTGGATATGTAGCCGCTCGTGATGATTTCGTCGGTTTCGGTGCGGCCAAGGAATCCGATCCGAAACTGCTCACCGGTCTCCTCGTTCACCATCCGGCCGTCGCGGATGACCCAGCCCGCTTCGCGGAACAGCGAGACGGCTTCGCGCAGGTAGCGGCGCTCATCCTCCGGATCATCGTAGACCGGCAGTTGGAACTCCTCGGTGAACACTTCCGGCGGAATCTCGTCGCGGAACTGTTCGAGAATCTCGAGCTCCCTTCCCTCCGGCAGCCCCTCGGCCGCCAGTTCGGTGCCCTCGAAATAGCTGTCGGTGCGCGTGTACTGACCATAGGAGCGGGTGCGGTTCTGCTCCTCGAAATTGTAGACAAGGGTCAGCGCCTCGCGCACCCTGGGATCCTGGAAACGGGGGAGCCGCAGATTGAAGACGAAGGCCTGCATGGCGTGGGGACCACCGTTGGGAAATTCCCGCTTGACCACGTCGCCGGCTTTGAAAGCCGGGAAATTATAGGCGGTCATCCAGCGCCGCGAGCTGTTCTCGACGCGGATGTCCTCGGCGCCGCCCTTTGTGAAAGCGAGCCAGGCGGCGTTCTCGTCGAAGACATAGGTGTAGCGGCGACGGTCGAAATTGTGGCGGCCGATGTTCACGGGCAGATCCGCCGCCCAGTAGTCCTCGACGCGCTCCCAGACGATATCCGAACCGGGATTGAAGCTGGCGATGCGGTAGGGACCGCTGCCGAGCGGTGGCTCCAGGGTCGGCTCGGTAATGTCGCGCTGGGTTCCGTCGGGGCGCGTTCCTTCCCACCAGTGCTTGGGCAGCACCGTCAGGTCGCCCATGATGTGCGGCAGCTCGCGGTTTCCGGTCTGGTCGAACTGGAACTCCACCTCGCGGTCGGAGAGCGCCACGGCCTCGGTCACGCTGGAGAAATAGCGGTTATAGAGCGGGCTGACCTCCTTCAGCACGTTGAACGACCAGACCACGTCCTCCGCCGTGATCGGCTCGCCGTCGTGCCAGCGCGCGTCAGGATCGAGCCGGTAAGTGGCCGATGAGTAGTCTTCGGGATATTTGAACGCCTCAGCGATAAGCGGATAGCTCGTGCCGGGCTCGGCGGGGGACTGCTGCATGAGCGTGTCCCAGAGAAGCCCGCCGAAATTGGTGAAACCCGCTGCCGACGTGCCGCGGACGATGAAGGGGTTGAAGCTGTCGAAGGTGCCGACCGCAACGGAATTCAGCGTCCCGCCCTTCGGCGCGTCGGAATTGACGTAGTCGAAACGCTCGAAGGTCTCCGTTTCGACATCCGGATCGATGAGGGAACTTGCCGTGCGCCATTCCTGGGCCACGGCCGGAGGGGCGACCGTGATCAACGCCATTGTCAGGCCGGCGATCAGCGCCGCCGCGTTTAGGCTATATCCGTTCATTCTCTCCCATACGGTCATTCTTTTCATTATCCTTCGCCTCTGCCTTGCCGCGAAGGTAGCTCATTACGGCTTGAAGACAAGCATACGGCCAGATCCCCGCAAATAGCAAAAAAGCCGGGCAGCCCGGCTTTTTTGTGATCCCTGCGGAGAGCGCTTCTAATTTGCGGATGACGCGGGGGACGCAGTCGTGTCAGGCGCACCACCGTCGCCTTCTTCCATTTCCTCCGGCGCCGGGGTTTCTTCCGCGGCTTTCTCTGCCGGCTCGGATGCCTCTTCGGCCGGAGCGGCTTCGCTCTCCGCGCCCTCTGCGGCAGTCTCATCCTCGCCCGAAACTTCCGGCAAGGGTGCCGGATCGCTGGACAGATTGCGCAGATAGGCGATCAGATTGGCGCGGTCTTCGACATTCTTGAGGCCGGCGTAGGACATGGCCGTACCCGGCACGAGGCCCTTCGGATCCTTCAGGAAGTGGTCGAGATGCTCGTAGTCCCAGACCACTTCGCCGCCTTGCGAAAATTCCTTTAAAGCCGCCGAATAGCTGAAGCCCTCGTGGCTGGCGATAGGCCGGTTCACCACGTTCCAGAGATTCGGGCCGACCTTGTTCGGGCCGCCCTCCTCCACCGTGTGGCATGCCTGGCAACGCTTGAAGATGCTTTCGCCGGCGGAAGGGTCGGCCTCGGCCAGCAGCGGCAGGACCGATTCTTCGACCGGCTCCTCACCGGCTCCTTCCGCATCGCTATCCTCCGGCACGGCGATGGCATAGCCAGGGGTTGCCGGCGCGGGCGAATGAAACAGCGCGTCGGACAGAATGCTGACGGAGAAAACGACGAATACAACGCCGAGAAGCGCACCAATGATCTTGTTGAGTTCGAACGAATCCATTCGCCCAGAGGCTCCCTTTTCCGGACGCCCGCGGCATGGTGGCGGCAACCTCTACCGCACGCCTGTCCCCCGCGTTCGACCGCTGCCGGTAAAATCGCGCGGAAACTATGTCTTTTGCTCCGGCGTTGCAACACATATAAGACTGGGCTGAGTGAGACCTTTTGCCACTTTTGCCGCCCTCATAGACCGCTACGCCAGTTCATGAAAAGCATTATCCTGATCCCCGCCCGCCTGGCTTCGACGCGTCTGCCCGGAAAGCCGCTAGCCGAAATCGCCGGAAAACCGATGATCGTGCAGGTGGCCGCGCGGGCCGTCGAGAGCGGGGCGGGCCGCGTCGTCGTAGCAACCGACACCCCGGACGTCGCTGCCGCCGTTCAGGCCGAGGGCATCGAGGCGGTGCTCACGCGCGACGATCACGAATCGGGCTCCGACCGGATTCACGAGGCGCTGGGCAAGGTCGATCCGGCAGGCGAGGCGGAGGTGGTGATCAATCTGCAGGGCGACCTGCCGACCATACCGGCGGAAGATATCCGTGCCGTCCTGCGACCGCTGGAAGATCCCGCGGTGGATATCGCCACGCTGGGCGTCGAAATCACCGACGAGGAGGAGAAGACCAATCCGAACGTGGTGAAGATCGTCGGCACCCCGCTGGAAACCGCGGCGGTGCGGCTGCGCGCACTCTACTTTACGCGCGCGACGGCGCCCTGGGGCGGGGGGCCCCTTTATCACCACGTCGGTATCTATGCCTATCGGCGCGCCGCGCTCGAGCGCTTCGTGGCGCTGGCGCCCTCCACCCTCGAACGGCGTGAGCGGCTGGAGCAACTGCGCGCGCTGGAAGCCGGCATGCGCATCGATGCCGAGATCGTGCGTTCGGTCCCGCTCGGCGTCGACACGCCGGCCGACCTGGAGCGCGCCAGAAAAATTCTGTCCAGCCAGGCGGGGTGAAAATGGGGCCAAAAAGAACCAACAAGATCGCCTTCCAGGGCGAACCGGGGGCAAATTCGGATACCGCGTGCAGGGACATGCTTCCCGAGATGGAGCCCCTGCCCTGCGCCACCTTCGAGGACGCCTTCAATGCGGTGGAGACCGGCAAGGCGGACCTCGCCATGATTCCGATCGAGAACACGATCGCGGGCCGGGTGGCCGACATCCATCACCTGCTGCCGCATTCGCGGCTTTATATCGTCGGCGAGTATTTTCTGCCGATCCATTTCCAGCTCATGGTCCTGCCGGGAGTGGACGCTTCGGAGATCAAGGCCGTCTACAGCCACATCCATGCACTCGGGCAGTGCCGCAAGATCATCCGCAGGCACCGCTGGAAGCCGATGGTGGCCGGCGACACGGCCGGCGCGGCGCGCATGGTGGCCGAAGAGAAGGTACGCGCCAGCGCGGCGCTGGCCCCGCGGCTTGCCGCGGAGCTCTACGGGCTGGACATCGTGGCCGAGAATGTCGAAGACGCGAACAACAACGTGACCCGGTTCGTCGTGCTGTCGAAGGAGAAGCACTGGGCGGAGCGCCGCACGCCGGAGCAGGCCATGGTCACCACTTTCATCTTTCGCGTGCGCAACGTGCCGGCCGCGCTCTACAAGGCCATGGGCGGCTTCGCCACCAACGGCGTCAATATGACCAAGCTCGAGAGCTACCAGCTCGGCGGCAAGTTCTTCTCCACGCTTTTTTATGCCGACGTCGAAGGCCACCCCGACGACCGCAACGTGGCGCTGGCGCTGGAGGAACTGCGCTTCTTCTCACGCGAGGTGCGGATTCTCGGAGTCTACGAAGCGCATCCCTTCCGCGCCATGCAGAGCGAGGACGAGGATTAAGAGTGGAAGCAGCAGGGGGCAAAGCGATGCGCGCGGCATTCCGTCCTCGTCCTTCGACAAGCTCAGGATGAGGGTCGAGGCACGCACAGCATTTTCGCGCAAGCCCCGCTTATTCCGGCCCCGCCCAGCCGGCGATCAGGTGCCGTGCGATGGCGCCTTTGGGCGGTGTGGTCAGGCCCATCTCGTGATCGCCTGCCAGCATCCGGTGAACCTCCCGGCGCGAAAACCAGCGGCAGTCCTCCAGTTCCGCCGCGTTCGGGTCGACCGTTTCCGTGACGGCCTCGGCGATGCAGCCGATCATCAGCGAATAGGGAAAGGGCCAGGGCTGGCTTGCGCGGTAGGTGACCTGGCCGATCCGGACGCCCGACTCCTCGAAGGTCTCTCGCCGCACCGCCGCCTCGATGGTTTCGCCGGGCTCGATGAAGCCGGCGAGGCAGGAATACATGCCCGGTGCAAAGTGCGGGCTTCGCCCGAGAAGACAATGGTCGCCGCGCACCGCCAGCATGATGGCGACGGGATCGGTTCGCGGGAAATGCTCGCGATCGCATTCCGCGCAGTAGCGCCGGTAGCCGCCCGCGCGCATCACCGTTTCGCTGCCGCAGCGGCCGCAGAAGCGGTGGTTGTTGTGCCAGGACAGGAGGGCCGCACCCTGCGCCAGCGCGCCGAGATCCTCCGGAGCGAGAAGGCCCTGAATATAAATGGAGCGGAAATCGACGGCCTTGAGAGTTTCCGGCAGCGCCTCGGGCGCACGGTCGTAAGGCAAGGCAAGGATCGGCCCTTCGACCGATTGGCCGAGAAGTACCGCCTCGGTGAAACGCGCTTCGAGGTCTTCGGCCTCTTGGCGCGAAAAATACGACGCGAATCGCTCCTCGCCCGCTTTGAGGCACAGCCTGTTCTCCCGCACGAGCAAGAGCCGCGCATGCGGGCTCTTCAGTGCGGTCTCGGCCGCATCGTCGGGGCGCCTTTCCGATTGGGGATCGATGAGATTGCGGGTGAAGGCGATCGGCTCGCCTTCGTTTGCGGCTTGTCCGTGGGTGATGGAGTCCATCCAGTCCTCGTTTGCTGCGGCCTGCCTCACAAGCGCCTGCGTATCTTCTCGGCGAAGCGGCGCAACTCCTCCGGGCGGTACGGCTCGCGCACCCCATGTCCCCAGATGGGACCGGGCCAGCCAGGATCGCCCTCGTTGCGGGCGATCACGTGCACATGGAGCTGGCGCACGACGTTTCCGAGGGCCGCGCAATTGATCTTCGTGCAGCCGGTCATTTCCTTCAGCGCCTTGGAGACCAGGTTTGTTTCGAAGCTCAGCATCGCCTGGTCAAGGGGGGTCAGGTCGTGCAGTTCCTCGATCTCCGGACGCTGCGGGATGAGCAGCAGCCACGGCCAGCGCCGATCATCGCGCAGGCGCAACTCGCAAAGGCCCAGCCACGCGACCGGAATGCTTTCGGTCTCCAGGCGCGGGTCGAGCTCGAATCCTCCCTTGCCGCCGGGCAGCATGGCGTCTTTCCTCATATTTGCGGAAAGCTAGATTGTGGGCGGAGCTGCTGCAAGCGTTTCCTTCAAGGAAACCCCACTTGCATTTGGGCATGCGATTGACGATATGGGGGACGGGAGGTTGGTGGTGGACGCGCCACTCGCCAACTGGGTCAGGTCCGGAAGGAAGCAGCCCTAACGAGCCAGGCACGGGTCATCGTGCCAGCCTCCCACCTTTTTCCCCGCTGCACCATTGACGCGGCGCCGCCTCGAAGAGGAAACTCGGCGTACTGGCGGCGGATATTTCTCCGCAACGCCGACCAAGGGAGCGCGACGACCAGATGAACGACGCCGGGCAGATGCAACAGGCCAAGGCCGGCGCCTACCGGGTTCTGGCGCGCAAGTACCGCCCGCGCGACTTTACCGCCCTCATCGGCCAGGAGCCGATGGTGCGCACGCTGACCAACGCCTTTTCATCGGGGCGCATCGCCCAAGCCTGGATGCTGACCGGCGTGCGTGGCGTCGGCAAGACCACGACGGCACGGATTCTGGCGCGCGCGCTGAACTACGAGACCGATACCGTCGACCAGCCCACCATCGAGCTCGGCACCCCGGGCGAACATTGCGAAGCGATCATGGAAGGGCGCCATGTCGACGTGGTCGAGATGGACGCCGCATCCCATACGGGCATCGACGATATCCGCGACATCATCGAGCAGGTGCGCTATGCGCCGGTCTCGGCCCGCTACAAGGTCTACATCATCGACGAGGTTCACATGCTGTCGAACCAGGCCTTCAACGGCCTGCTGAAGACGCTCGAGGAGCCGCCCCCGCATGTGAAGTTCATCTTCGCCACCACCGAGATCCGCAAGGTGCCCATCACGGTGCTGTCGCGCTGTCAGCGTTTCGACCTGCGCCGGGTGGACGCCGGCGTGCTGACAGAGCATCTGCGGGCTATCGCCGACAAGGAAAGTGTCGGCGTCGAAGACGAGGCGCTCGCCATGATCGCGCGGGCGGCGGAAGGCTCGGTGCGCGATTCGCTTTCTATTCTCGACCAGGCGATCGCCCACTCGTCGGGCAATGTGACGGCCGCGACCGTTCGCGACATGCTGGGCCTTGCCGACCGGGCACGCGTGATCGACCTTTTCGAGCACCTGATGAAGGGCGATGTCGCCGCCACGCTCGCCGAATTCCGCGCCCAGTACGATACGGGTGCGGATCCGGCCACGGTGCTGACGGATCTCGCCGAGTTCAATCATCTGGTCACAAGGCTGCGCTTCGTACCCGATGCGGCGAACGACGCCTCCCTTTCGGAAGCCGAGCGCACGCGAGGGCTTGAATTCTCCAAGGCGCTTTCGGTGCGCGTGCTTTCGCGTGCCTGGCAGATGCTGCTCAAGGGCATCCAGGAGGTGCAATCGTCTGCAAGACCGGTTGCCGCGGGCGAGATGGTGCTGATCCGCATGGCGCATGCGGCCAATCTGCCGACACCGGACGAAGCGCTGAAGGCGCTCGAGAATATGCCCGCCGGGACGGCGGGCGGGGCCTCCGCCAACGGGCCGGGCGCTGCGCCCTCCGGCAATGACGGGGCGCGGGCGGTCGCCTCGGCGCAGATGCCGGCAAGCGGCGGCGGCGGGCAGACCATGCGCCTCGTGCAGCCGACCCCCGGCGAGCACGAAGCGGCGATGCCGCAGGCTGCGCCCGAGGCAGAAGCGGCGGTGGACGCCGTCCCCCTCGCCTCGCTGGCCGATATCGCGCAGCTTGCCGAAAAACACCGCGACATGGCCTTCAAGGTGCAGTTCAAGCGTTGCGTCCGTCTGGTGCGTATCGAGCCTGGGCGGCTGACGGTGAACCTGACCGAGGATGCGCCGAAGACGCTTCTGAACGACGTGACCAACCGGCTGCAGAAGTGGACCGGCCGGCGCTGGATGGTCTCCCTCTCGCGCGAAGGCGGCGGCAAGACGCTGGCGGAGGAAGAAAGCGGCCGCCGCGAGATGGCGCTAGCCGACGCGCGCGCCGACCCGGCCGTGGCGGCCATTCTCGAGAAATTCCCTGGTGCGCGCATTCTCGACGTGCGCATCCCGGACGCGGTGGAAGAGGTGCCCGGCGCCGACGCGCTGCCCGAGCCCGACGCGGATGACGACGACGACATTTGAGCTTGATTGGAGACGACAATGCGTGACCTGATGGGCATGTTGGGCAAGGCCAAGGAGATGCAGGAAAAATTCCAGGCCGTGCAGGAAGAAATCGCCGCGTTGGAGATCGACGGCCAGGCCGGCGGCGGTGCCGTGAAGGTGACGCTGTCGGGCAGGTTCGAGATGAAGAAGCTCGACATCGACCCGTCTCTCTTCAAGGAGGACGATGTCGAGATCCTGGAAGACCTGATCCTGGCCGCCCACAACGACGCCAAGGCGAAGCTCGAGGCGGCGATGCAGCAGAAGACGCAGGAAATGACGGCCGGCCTGCCCATCCCGCCGGGGATGAAATTGCCGTTCTGAATGCTACGGAAGCTTCGGTTCCATCTCGACAGCCGGCAGGAGAACGCCGGGTATGAACTCGACTTCCACCAAGCCGACGCGTCAAAAACCGGCCGATGCGTAGAATCTTTCCGCCTGCAGGGTGGCCCGGCTTTCCATGAGGCGTGCGCCCGCCGCGACGGCCTCGGTAAGGCAACGCTCGAGTATCAGCCGCGCGATGCCTTTGCGGAGGTGCTTCGGGTGGGTCGCGAAATGGCGGATATGCGCCACATGCTTCTCGACTTCGCCGGTACCGGGCTTTTCGAATGCCCATCCGCCGCAGCCGGCCAGCTCACCGTTCGCTTCGGCGACGAAATAGGTACCACTTGAAAGCAGCTTCGAGTTTGCGCGAGATATAGTGGGTAGAGCACGTGCCAGCTTTCCGGGGTCGTAGGATCCGTCGGCAAGCGTTGCATAGGAAGCCGCGATGAGGCCTGACAACATCTCGAAATCGTCAGGCGTGGCGACACGAATCGCAATTTCAGGCATAGCGGAGATACTCTGATCGGCTGTGCCTGCTCATATTAACACGCGTGGCGCAGCCGCCATCCAATTCGTACGTTTCCGGTAAATCCTGCCATGTCCAAGCACACTGCCGGCCCCGAAATCGAACGCCTGATACAGCTTCTCGCCAAGGTGCCGGGGCTGGGGCCGCGCTCGGCCCGGCGCGCCGCACTTCACCTGATCAAGAAGAAGGAACAGCTCTTCGCTCCGCTCTCGGCTGCGATGGACGAGGCGCTGGAGAAGGTGCGGGTGTGCTCGGTGTGCGGCAATGTGGATACCGCCGATCCCTGCACCGTGTGCACGGATCCGCGCCGCGATTCGGCGACGCTGATCGTGGTGGAGGATGTCGCGGATCTCTGGGCACTGGAGCGGGCGGCGGCCATGAACGTGCGCTATCACGTTCTCGGTGGCACGCTTTCGCCGCTCGACGGCATCGGACCCGACGACATCAACATCGCCGGGCTGGTCACCCGGGTGGCCGAAGGGGGGGTTTCGGAGATCATCCTGGCGGTGAACGCGACGGTCGAGGGCCAGACGACGGCGCATTATATAACCGACCAGCTGGCGGGGTTGGACGTGAAGGTGACGCGGCTTGCGCACGGCGTTCCCGTGGGCGGCGAGTTGGATTATCTCGACGAGGGCACGCTTGCCGCGGCTCTGAAGTCACGGACGGCGTTTTGAGGGGAGTTTGGAAATTGATACGGCTTGCCTTCGCGGTGCCCTGCGTACTGCTCCTTCTCCTCCCCTTCCCGGCCACCGCGCAGAATGTGAACGACCTCTTCGCGCAATGGCTTCGATCCGACCTCTGGCCTGCCGCGCGTTCGCGCGGCATCTCGGCAGAAACCTTCAACGCCGCGTTCGATGGCGTATCCCCCAACCTGAAACTGCCTGACCTGGTGATGCCCGGCGAAAGCGCGCCGAGAGCGACGCGGCAGCATCAGGCCGAGTTCCGCGCGCCGGCCGCCTATTTCGACCACATCGGCGGCGTCGTCTCCGGCGGCAGAAGGCTGGCAAAAGAGCATTCCGGGACGCTCTCGGCGATCGAGAAGCGCTACGGCGTGCCGCGCGGCATCGTGGTGGCGGTCTGGGGGCGCGAGTCGGGCTTCGGCAATGCGGACATCCCGCACGACGCCTTTGCGGTCTTGGGCACGAAGGCCTTCCTCGCCACGCGCAAGGAAATGTTCCGCGAGGAGGTCCTGGCGGCGCTCGAAATGGTGGAGAAGCGGGGCGTGGCGCCGCGCATGATGCGCTCTTCCTGGGCAGGCGCTCTGGGCCAGCCGCAGTTCCTGCCTTCCTCCTATCTGAAATATGCCGTCGATTTCGACGGCGACGGGCGCGCCGACATCTGGAACTCGGTGCCCGACACGCTGGCCTCGATCGCCAATTACCTGGCTATCCATGGATGGCAACAAGGGCGCGACTGGGGCTTCGAGGTGATGGTGCCTCAGAATGTTTCCTGCGCGCTGGAAGGCCCCGATCGCGGGCGGCGTATCGCCGATTGGGCCGCGCTGGGTGTGACCCGCGTGGGCGGCAAGGCGTTTCCCGACCACGAACTGCGCGGCGAAGGCTATCTGATGATGCCGGCCGGGCGGCGCGGGCCGGCCTTTATCGTCACGCCGAATTTCTACCGGCTGAAGGACTATAACGAGAGCGATCTCTACGCGCTCTTCGTCGGCCATGCCGGCGACCGGATCATGTACGGGGACATCCGGTTCGCGGCCGGCTGGCAGCCGATCGACGGCGTCAGCCGCGCCCAGATCGCCGCAATGCAACGCGCGCTCGAGCGGCAGGGGCACGACGTCGGCGGCGCCGACGGGCTCGCCGGCTTCAAGACGCGCCGCTCCATCGGCGCCTGGCAGGAGAAGAACGGCCGGCCGGCCACCTGCTTTCCGGACGGGGATTTGGCACGCCAGTTGAGGTAAGCCGCCCGCCGGAAGAAGAGGAACGGAACGCTGGGCGGCGAATTTGGAGAGGGTATGCAACGCTGAGAGGAGGGTTTCGTGAACATCATCAAACCGTTGGGGGCCATGGCTTTCGCCGTGGCTTTCCTGTCGAGCTGCACCGTGGCCGTCGAGGAGGAGCGACCGCGCCCGCCGCGCCCCGACCGGCCGCAGTTCTGTACGCAGCAATACGAGCCCGTCTGCGCGGCGCGCGGCGACCGCCGCCGCACCTTCGGCAATGCCTGCATGGCGCAAGCCGAGGGTTTCCGGCCGGTTCATCCCGGGGAATGCCGCCAGAGCAGCCCCGATAGGCCACCGAATGGCGGGCGTCCGCCGCAGGCATGCACGCGCGAATATGCGCCCGTCTGCGCGCGGCGCGACGGCCGCAGCCGCACCTTCGGCAATGCGTGCACAGCGCGGGCTGCGGGTTTCCGACCGGTCCACCCCGGCGAGTGCCGCCAGAGCAGCCCCGGCCGGCCGCCGGATGGCGGGCGTCCGCCGCAGGCGTGCACGCGCGAATATGCGCCCGTCTGTGCGCGCCGCGGCGATCGTGTGCGCACTTTCGGAAACGCCTGCGAGGCGCGGGCCGCCGAGTATCGCCTCATCCGGCCCGGCGAATGCTGACGTGAATGGCCGCGGTGGACGTTCCGCCGCGGCTTTCTCTTCAGATGCGGATGATTAGCCGGCGAGGCGGGCGAGCGCCCATTGCATCAGTGGCGACTCGCCGTAGGCGAGAAGCCCGCCGAGGCCGAGGGCGACACCGTAGGGAATGCCGGCTTTTTCGTCGGCAAAATGCCGCAACAAGGTATTGTTGCCGGCCAGCATGGCAAGTGGGGACTTGCGGAACATCAACAGCGCCAGGGTGAGCGCCCCGCCGGCAAGCGCGGATGTCACCAGATAATCGGCGAGACCGATGCCGAAGCCGAACCACACCGCCGTCGCCGCCATCAGCTTGGCGTCGCCCCCGCCCATGCCGCCGATGGCGAAGAGCGTGAACGTGACCGTGAGCACCGCCATGCCCGCGGCAAGATGCATGCCGACCGCCAGCCAAGGCATACCGGTAAGCGGCGCGAGCACGACAAAGGCCGCCACGAGGATGAGGGATATGCGGTTGGCGATGGTCATCGACACCATGTCGGAGACCGCCGCAAAGGCCATGCAGAAGGGGAAGATGACGAATACTGACGCTTCGAGCATAACTACTTACGCGACCTTCCAGGTTCCGAACAGTTGTCAAACAACACTCAAACCGAGAAGGGTCGTTCGCAGAACGCAAACGACCCCTTTCGCGGCGCAAACCGCAGGAATTAATCTGCAGGCGCTGTTTTCTCCGTGTGGGCCTTGAGATTGTCCCCAAGTTCTTGGAACGAATCCTCGATACCCTGACCCAACAGGCCAGCGCCGGCGATAACGGCGACAGCGATCAGCGCGGCAAGCAGGCCGTATTCGATGGCGGTGGCGCCGGACTCGTCGTTCTTGAAGCGAGCGATAAGCTTGGACATTGGAGAACTCCTTCAGCTCCGATTGACAGCACTTCCGCCGGATTTCTTAAGCCCCCCGGTCGGAATGGCGGGAGGATGTGCTGCGAGCTCTTTCAATGCGCTTAAGAAACAGGATTACCGAAATCTTTCGCAGCTACTCCATAAGTCCTGGTAAATGGCAGTATAATATAAGTTAAATTTTTAAATATTCTTCCGAAAGTCGCGTTACCTGCCCAAGCAGGCGGATGCCCCTCGGTTTAACGCTCGATTCACCATTCGCGCGCACCATGCAGGCGAATAAATGGGGCCTGGATCAATGGCGGGCATGTACTTCTCGCGTTATACGAAAGCGATTGCGGCGGGGCTTGCGGCCCTGGTGCTTCTTCCGCTTGCCGCGCAGGCCGAAGACGGCATCCATGTGGTGATGAACCAGGCGCGGATCATCAAGCTCGCACGGCCGGCCGACACCGTGGTGATCGGCAATGCGGACATTGCCGACGCGGCGGTGCAGGACTCTTCCACCATCGTCCTGACCGGCAAGGGCTTCGGCGTGACGAACCTCGTCGTTTTCGATGCCGCGGGCCAGCCGGTGGTCGACGAGCAGATCGTGGTCTCGCGGCAGTCGGTGAATTCCGTGCGTGTCTACCGCCGGTCCGACGTGCAGACATTGTCGTGCACCCCGTATTGCGAAGGCGCCTACAAGTCCGAAGCGGAGCTGATCTCCGAGCGTGAGATGGGGCGCTAGCGCGGAAAGGTTTCCGGCCGGTGACCGCAAAACCGGCAATTTGAACGACCGCGCAAACAGGAAGGCAACCGACATCAGCTATGGTGCCCGCCGTCGCCGTCAGGCATCGGGGTGGGCATGAGGAATCCGAAAGAGAAGAAACCGACCAATCGGCTGACGCCGGGAGGTCTCCTACGCCGCTTCTGCCGCGAGCGGAAAGGCGCGGTCGCCATCGAGTTCGTCATCCTGGCGCCCGTGTTCTTCCTCGTCGTGTTCGCGCTTCTGGAGAGCTGCATCGCCTTCGCCGCCCAGCAGCTGATGACCAATGCGACGGACGATATCGCCCGCCAGTTCCGCACCGGCCAGCTCAAGGCGGACGACATGAACGAGGAGAAGCTGCACGATCTGATCTGCGTGCGCATGACCGTTCTGTTCCCCAGCGACTGCCCCGCGCTCAGCGTGGATCTGCGCCAGTTCGACACCTTCCGCGATGCGGCGAACGCGCTTCGCAGTGAGATTGTCCCCTCCTCTCCGGAGGTCGATCCGGGCGACGCGCTGTCGAAGAACGTGCTGCGGGTCTCCTACGGGTGGCCGATTCTCATGTCGTTCCTGCACGACGTGCTCTCGGGCAAGCGTGACGGCAAGAAGCTGCTCTTCGCCACCACAACCTGGCAGAACGAGCCCTTCAACTAGAAGCAGGGAGGCGACGACGATGACCGGCATCAAGAACAATCGCCTCTTTTCGCTCCTGCGGCGCTTTCGCTCCGAGACGCGGGGCATCGCGGCGATCGAATTCGCCATCGCCGTCCCCGTTCTCCTCGGTATCTATATATTGGCGCTGGAGTTCGCCGAGGCGATCGAAGTGAACAAGAAGCTCGGCCGCGTGGCGATCCAGGTGGGCGACCTCGTGGCCCAGCAGCCGAAAGTCACGCCCGGCGAGTTGGACGCCATCATGAGCATCAGCGGCGCCACGCTCGAGCCCTACCGGCGCAGCGCGCCGACCATCACGGTGACCGCCATCGAGGTGACGAACGACAGCACGCCCAAGGCCGTGGTCCTTTGGTCGCGCCGCTATACCGATGGTGTCGCCGAGCGTGCGGAAAAGCCGGGCGCCATTACCGAGATCCCGCAAGCCCTGAAGACGCCCGGCACCTTTCTCGTCCGTTCCGAAGCCAGCCTCGGCTATCAGCCGATCATCGCCTGGTCGCCCGCGGCCAAGCAGGGACTTCATCTGGCCGCCCTCGACGAACTCGACATGTTGGGCGAGCGGTATTACCAGCAGCCGCGCGTCAGCTCGATCATTCCCTGCGGCGACTGCTGAGACGCTCATGCCCGGCAGGCGGCCGCCGGCGGCCTGCACGCGCGTGATACAATTGCCAAGCCGCACCGGCGCGCCTATGTCTGGACTGCAATCCGGAGCAGGCCCATGGCGCGCGCCTTCCTTTTCGTTCTCGATTCCTTCGGCATCGGCCACGCCGCCGATGCCGAACGCTTCGGCGATACGGGCGCGGACACCTACGGCCATATTCTGGCGGCCTGCGCTGCGGGGGAGGCCGATCGGGCGGGAGTCCGGCAAGGCCCGCTCGAACTGCCGCATCTGCGGGCTCTCGGGCTCGACCATGCAGCCGCGCTCGCGGCCGGCAGGGAGGTGCCCACGGCGCCCGCGCCTTCAGGCTTCTACGGCGCGGCGGACGAAAAATCCTCCGGCAAGGACACGCCCTCCGGCCATTGGGAGATCGCCGGGGTGCCGGTGCCCTTCGAATGGGGCTATTTCCCAGAGACCGTGCCCACCTTTCCGGCGGATCTGACGGACCGCCTGGTCGCGGAAGGCGGCCTGCCCGGCATTCTCGGCAATTGCCACGCCTCCGGCACCGAGATCATCGCACAGTTGGGCGAGGAGCATGTGCGCACGGGAAAGCCCATCTGCTACACCTCGGCGGATTCGGTATTCCAGATTGCCGCGCACGAGTCGCATTTCGGCCTCGAGCGCCTTTGTGGATTGTGCGAAATCGCGCGGCGGCTCGTCGACCCTTACAGGATCGGCCGTGTGATCGCACGCCCTTTTACGGGCGAGAACGCCGAGAGCTTCCAGCGCACGGCGAATCGGCGCGACTATGCCGTGCCGCCGCCCGAGCCGACCCTGCTCGACCGCGTGGTCTTGGCAGGCGGACGGGTCCTCGCCGTCGGCAAGATCGGCGACATCTTCGCCCATCAGGGGGTATCGGAGGTGCGCAAGGCCGCCGGCAACATGGCGCTGTTCGACGCGACGCTGGAGGCCATGAACGCGGCCGGGGAGGGCGACCTCGTCTTCACCAACTTTGTGGATTTCGACATGCTCTACGGCCACAGGCGCGACGTCGCCGGCTATGCGGCCGCGCTGGAAGCGTTCGACCGCCGCCTGCCGGAGGCGCTCGCACGGCTTGAGCCGGGCGACATGCTGGTCCTCACCGCCGATCACGGCTGCGACCCCACCTGGCGCGGCACCGATCATACGCGCGAGCGCGTCCCCATCCTGATCACGGGCCCCGGGCTGGGCACCGGCCCGATCGGTCTTGGAGCCACCTATGCCGATATCGGCGAGACCGTCGCGGCGCATCTTGGGCTTGCGCCGGGCCGTCACGGCCATGCTTTCCCACCGGTGGCCGATGCCTGAATTGCCCGAGGTCGAGACGGTCCGCCGGGGACTGGAGCCCGTGATGGAGGGCGCGCGCGTCCTCAAGGTGGAGCAGAGGCGGCCGGACCTGCGCTTCCCACTCCCCGCGAGCCTTTCGGAACGGCTGGCAGGCCTCGCCGTGACGGCGCTCGGCCGGCGGGCGAAATATCTCCTGATGCATCTGGAAGACGGTGCGGTTCTCATCTGCCATCTCGGCATGTCGGGCTCGTTCCGCATCGAGGCGGAGGACGCTGCCGCGCTGCCCGGCGTGTTTCACCATCCGCGCTCCAAGAACGACAAGCACGACCATGTGGTGTTCCATCTCGGGAAGGACGGCGGCCCGCCGGTGCGCGTCGTCTACAACGATCCGCGCCGCTTCGGCTTCATGCTGCTTGCGCGCGAGGCGGACCTGGAAAGCCATCCGCTTCTGGCTGGACTGGGCGTGGAACCGACGGGGAACGCACTGGACGGAACCCTGCTGGCTTCGCTTCTCGCCGGCAGGCGCACGCCGCTCAAGGCCGCGCTCATGGACCAGCGCGTCGTTGCCGGGCTCGGCAACATCTATGTCTGCGAGGCGCTGTGGCGCGCCGGGCTGTCGCCGCGGCGCGGCGCGACGACCCTTGCGACCAGGGGTGGCGGGTCGACCGGGCGCTGCGAGCGCCTGGCCGAAGCCATCCGAACGGTGATTGCCGAGGCCGTGCGGGCCGGAGGCTCGTCGCTGCGCGACTACGTGCAGGCCGACGGATCTCTCGGCTATTTTCAGCACAGCTTCAACGTCTATGACCGCGCGGGCGAAGCATGCCGAAAGGAGGGCTGCAGCGGCACGGTGCGCCGCATCGTTCAGGGCGGGCGCTCGACTTTCTATTGCCCGGCCTGCCAGCGCTAGGTTAACTGCCGGGCCGGACCAGAAGAAGGAGCGACGTTCATGGCGCACGAGACCATATTGGTGGAGACGCGGGGGCGCGTCGGGCTGATCACGCTCAACCGTCCCAAGGCGCTGAACGCGCTCAACGCCAAGATGCTCGAGGAACTGGTCACCGCAACGGAGGCCTTCGACGCCGACGCCAGAGTCGGCGTCATCGTGATCACCGGCTCGGAGAAGGCCTTTGCCGCCGGCGCCGACATCAAGGAGATGCAGGACAAGTCCTATGTCGACGCCTATATGGAGAACTACCTGGCCGGTTGGGAGCGTTTCACCCGCGTGCGCAAACCGGTGATCGCCGCAGTGGCCGGCTATGCGCTCGGCGGCGGGTGCGAACTGGCCATGATGTGCGATTTCATCCTCGCCGCCGACACCGCCAAGTTCGGCCAGCCCGAGATCACCCTGGGCATCATGCCCGGCATGGGCGGAACACAGCGCCTGGCACGCATCATCGGGAAATCGAAGGCGATGGAAATGTGCCTGACCGGGCGCATGATCGAAGCGGCGGAGGCGGAGCGTTGCGGCCTCGTCGCGCGCGTGCTGCCCACGGGCGAGCTGATCGAGGAGACGCTCAAGACCGCCGACAAGATCGCCGAGTTCTCCATGCCGGCCGTCATGATGACCAAGGAAGCGGTCAACCGCGCCTATGAAACGGCTCTCGGCGAAGGCCTCCGCTTCGAACGGCGCATGTTCCAGTCCATGTTCGCGCTCGACGACCAGGAGGAAGGCATGAGGGCTTTCCTCGAAAAACGCTCCCCGCAGTTCAAGAACCGCTAGCGACTGTTTGGCGTTGACGCGCCGGGCAGGCTGAATTATAAGCCGCCTCGACTGAGGTGGCCCGTCGGCTGCCCTTTTATTTTTTGCCTCGGATTCCCTGTTCTGAACGGGATTCGTGGCGGGAACAGCTGAAACGAGAGAGGACAGATGGCCAATACACCTTCGGCCAAAAAGGCGGTGCGCAAGATCGCCCGCCGGACCGCGATCAACAAGAGCCGCCGTTCGCGCGTGCGCACCTATGTGCGCAAGGTCGAAGAGGCGTTGGCCTCAGGCGACAAGGGCGCAGCCGAAAACGCACTACGCGCCGCCGAACCGGAACTGATGCGCGCGGCTACCAAGGGCGCCCTGCACAAGAATGCCGCCTCGCGGAAAGTTTCGCGGCTTGCCCGGCGCGTGAAGATGCTGAACGCCTGAACAGCCTTCCAGCGACAACCATCCACCCGGTCCCTCGCGGGGCCGGGTTTTTCTTTGCCGGACAATGTGTTGGACGAGACGTGGGGGCCGCCGGCCACGCGCGCTTTTTCATTTGCCGGCATCATTTTTTCAAGCGCCTAGGAAAACTGTCATAGAAGTCCGGACGCCCCTTGAGCCGTGGAAGGAATTATCCAATATTATCAGTCTCTTGTAATAGTTTATCCACAGGCGACACTTGTCATGCGAAGGACCTGTTCCGCCTCCTGATGTCAAGCATTTTTTTTGGATTTTTTTTCCGGGAACGGGCGCTCCAGAGCACCCGTGAAAAGCCTCTTGAATCAAAACAGCTTAAGCGTTTTTGCGCCGTTCGAGGCCGCGTATCGAAGGCTTTTGCGCAGGCCAATTCGTGAAAAAAGGGTTAGCCGTGCCCTTGCCCTTTCCACGCGGATTTCGGTAATGTCTGTTCATCGCAAGGGCAGGCGCAGGCCTATAAAACCAAGCCAAAAAGGCAATATGTGCCGCGCGTTTTTTTCGCGCGCCGCTACGCTTGTGCCCAAGCGAGTTGTGAGGGATCCGCGGATTCGTCATCGCTGCAATCAGGAACTGCTCTGGCCTACACGCCGGAAGCATGATGGCTGTGTCTGTGAAACCAACCTTGGCCCATGGGGGGCAAAAAAGGGAAAGGAGGTGCCGGCGCAGGAACCCGCTTGAACATTGGCAACAAACGGACGGGCAGTATCAGGTTGTACGCATGTCGATTAAGCGAGCCCGTTTGAATAATCAGAAGCATTTTAACAGGGAAACGAGGATGCAAAGCGGCGTCGAAAGGGAAGTCGAGGGAGCTTTCTCTTTTCAAAATCCCGCAACCCAGGGGGATAAAGGAGACGATTGCAGTGAGCCCAGCGCTGCATTCGACCGTGTCAGGGCCCAGTTGAAGGCCCGTTTGGGCACGGAGGTCTATTCAAGCTGGTTCGGGCGAATGAAGCTGGCGGAGGTCTCGAAGGGCATCGTCCGCATTTCAGTCCCCACCGCCTTCCTGCGCGCCTGGATCAACGGCCACTATCTGGATCTCATAACCGAGTTGTGGCAGGCGGAGGACAGTTCCGTCCTGAAGGTCGAGATCGTCGTGCGCACGGCCACCCGCCGAGCGGTGGCCCCGACCAAGGCAACGCCGGCGCCCACACGCCGGGTGACCAGCCAGTCCCAGGGCACAGGCGCCAGCAGCATAAACGGCGGGACACGTGCCGGCGCGGCGTCAGCAGGGCGCGCGGAACCGGCAGGACGGCCGAGCATACTCGGCTCTCCGCTCGATGGCCGCTATACGTTCGATTCCTTCGTCGAGGGCACATCCAACCGGGTGGCCTGCGCGGCAGCACGTACGGTGGCGGAGTCCGACGCGGGCGCCATCCGCTTCAACCCGCTCTTCCTCCACGCCTCTGTCGGGCTGGGCAAGACGCATCTCCTGCAAGCCATCGCCGCGGCATCCCTCAAGCGCCGGCCGCAATCGCGTGTGGTCTACCTGACGGCGGAATATTTCATGTGGCGCTTCGCCACAGCCATTCGCGACAACAACGCCCTGACCCTGAAGGAGCAGTTGCGCGATATCGACCTGCTCATCATCGACGACATGCAGTTCCTGCAGGGCAAGTCGATCCAGAACGAGTTCTGCCATCTCCTGAACATGCTGCTCGACAGCGCCCGCCAGGTGGTGGTGGCCGCCGACCGCCCGGCCTCGGAGCTTGAATCGCTCGAACCGCGCGTGAAGTCGCGCCTCAATGGCGGTGTGTCGCTGGAAATCGGGCCGCCTGACTACGACATGCGGGTGTCCATGCTGAAGCAGCGTCTCGGCGCCGCCAAGGCGGAAGACCAGTCGCTGAACATCCCCGAGGAGGTCCTCGAACACGTGGCGCGCGCGGTTACGGGGAGCGGCCGCGAGTTGGAAGGCGCCTTCAACCAGCTCATCTTCCGCCATTCCTTCGAGCCGCAGATCACGCTGGAGCGCATCGACGAGATCCTCGGGCCGATCTGCCGCACCGGCGAGCCGCGGCGCGTGCGCATCGAGGACATCCAGCGCATCGTCGCCCGCCACTACAACGTCTCCAAGACGGAGCTCCTGTCCAATCGGCGGACGCGCACGATCGTCAAGCCGCGCCAGGTGGCCATGTACCTGGCCAAGGTGCTGACGCCGCGTTCGCTGCCGGAGATCGGCCGCCGTTTCGGCGGGCGGGATCATACGACGGTGTTGCATGCGGTGCGCAAGATCGAGGGGATATCCGGCGGCGACAAGCAGCTGGCCCAGGAAATCGAGCTTCTAAAGCGCCTCATCAACGAGCAGGCCTGAAGGACGCTGTAGAGTTTAAATCCGTGCATCGTGCTTTCCGAGAAACCGATTCCGGTTTTCGGGCCGATGCGCCAGGCACCGCAACGGTTCTTGCGGAGCCATTTTCCCCAGAAAGCCCGCGGAAAACGGCTCCAAGCGTTCCGCGGGCTTGCCTTTCACGCTGATTTCCTGTCAGTTTGCTGCGAATCCGGCCTTCGAGCCGTGACAGGCATGTTCCCATGCCGTGACCTTTCATCCAGGCGAGAATCACCGGTCATGCGTGTAGTTCTTGAACGCTCCAATCTTCTGAAGTCCCTGGGCCACGTGCACCGGGTGGTGGAACGGCGCAACACCATTCCCATCCTGTCCAACGTGCTCCTGTCCTCCAACGGCGCAAGTCTGGAGATGAAGGCGACCGACCTCGATCTCGAGGTTACGGAAGCGACCGCGGCGAATATCGAGCAGGCGGGCGCAACGACCGTGCCGGCGCATCTGCTCTACGACATCGTGCGCAAGCTGCCCGACGGCGCCGAGGTGATGCTGAAGATGGACGAGAGCGGCAATGCCGTATCGGTGATTTCCGGGCGATCGACCTTCCGCCTGCAATGTCTGCCGCAGGCGGACTTCCCAGCGCTCACCGCCGGCCAGTTCTCGCACATCTTCCGCATGGATTCGGAAGCGCTGAGCGGCCTGATCGACAAGACTCAGTTTGCCATTTCGACCGAAGAGACCCGCTATTACCTGAACGGCATCTATCTCCACACGCTGGAGGATGACGGTGCGCTCAAGCTTCGCGCCGTGGCGACGGACGGGCACCGCCTGGCCCGCGCCGAGATCGAGGCGCCGGCGGGCGCCGAAGGCATGCCGGGCGTCATCATCCCGCGCAAGACTGTCGGCGAACTGCAGAAGCTGGTGGACGCCCCGGACGTGGCGGTGACGGTGGAGCTTTCCGAGACCAAGATCCGCTTCACCATCGGCAGCGTGGTGCTGACCTCGAAGCTGATCGACGGCACCTTCCCGGATTATCAGCGCGTTATCCCCGCCGGCAACGACAAGCAACTCGTCATCGACCGGCAAAGCTTCTCCGCCGCGGTGGACCGCGTCTCGACCGTCTCGTCCGAGCGCGGCCGTGCCGTCAAGCTGGCGATTGCCGAAGGCCAGGTGACGCTGACGGTCAACAATCCCGATTCCGGCAGCGCGACCGAGGAAATCCCGGCCGGCTATGACGCGGAGCCCATCGAGATCGGCTTCAATGCCCGCTACCTTCTCGATGTCGCCGCGCAGCTTTCCGGCGGCGAGGTCCGGTTCCTGCTGGCGGACGCCGGCTCTCCCACCATCATTCAGGACACGGCAGACGAGCACACGCTCTACGTCCTGATGCCGATGCGGGTGTGACCACGGCAGAATCCGCTTCCGCCGGGTCGAGCGGGCACCCGGCGCAGGTTCACATAACGAAGCTGCAGCTTGCGAACTTCCGTAACTACGCGAGCCTTTCGCTGGGACTTGAGCCCGGCGCGGTCGTGCTGACGGGCGAAAACGGGGCCGGCAAGACCAACCTCCTGGAGGCGGTCTCCTTCCTGTCGCCTGGCCGTGGGCTGCGCCGCGCCACGCTGGATGACGTGACCCGGATCGGCAGCACGGACGGGTTCGCCGTCCATACCGAGATCGCGGGGCCGCTCGGGACCTGCCGCATCGGCACGGGTACGGCCGGCGAAGGCGCCGAATCGGCCCGCCGCGTGCGCATCAACGGCGAGACGGCGCGCAGCGCCGAAGCGATGCTCGAATGGGTCCGGGTGATGTGGCTCACGCCAGCCATGGACGCGCTGTTCACCGGACCCGCCGCCGACCGGCGGCGCTTCCTCGACCGCCTCGTGCTGGCGATCGACCCGACGCACGGACGGCGGGCGCTCGACTACGAAAAGGCCATGCGGGCGCGCAACCGGCTCTTCGCCGACGAGGTGCGCGACGATGCCTGGTTTTCCGCCATCGAGGCGCAGATGGCGGAGACGGGCGTGGCGATCGCCGCCGCGCGAACGGAGATGGTGCGGCTGCTTTCGGCCATGATCGAGCGGCTGCCCTCCGACACGCCCTTTCCAAAGGCGCGGATCGCCTTGGCCGGCAGCGTCGAGGAAGGGTTGGAGACGAGCCCGGCGGTCGACGTGGAGGAAGACTTCCGCACGCGCCTTTGCGAACAGCGCTCGCGCGACCGGGCGGCCGGCCGAGCGCTCGAAGGGCCGCACCGCAGCGAGCTGCGCGTGCGCCACGCGCCGAAGGACATGCCGGCCGAAAACTGCTCCACCGGCGAGCAGAAGGCGCTGCTCGTCGGCCTCGTGCTCGCCCATGCGCGCCTGACGGCGGAGCTTTCGGGCACGGCGCCGATCCTGCTTCTCGACGAAATCGCCGCCCATTTCGACGCCGGAAGGCGCGCTGCCCTGTTCGACATCCTTGAGGAGTTGAACTGTCAGGCCTTCATGACCGGCACGGAAGCCTCGCTTTTTTCCAGCATCGAGGGGCGCGCCCAGTTCCTCACGGTGGCGGGCGGAACGATCATGCCGGCCGGCGCCTGACAAGACGCGATCGGCGCGCTATGGTCTACGCATGAATGAAATTTCCCCTGCCCTTTCCGCCGAGGAACTGGAACGCTATGCGCGCCATATCGTGCTGCCGGAGATCGGCGGCGCGGGACAGCAGAAGCTGAAACGTGCGCGCGTTCTGGTGCTCGGCGCGGGCGGCCTCGGCGCACCGGTCCTGGCCTATCTGGCGGCGGCCGGCGTGGGGACGCTCGGCATCGTCGACGACGACCGGGTCTCGCTGTCCAATCTGCAGCGCCAGGTCATCCATGACACCGGTTCGGTCGGCGCGGCCAAGGTGGACAGCGCCCGTATGGCGATCGGGCGGCTGAACCCGCATGCGGCGGTCGAGACTCATCTGACACGGCTGGACGCGGCGAATGCGCGGCCGCTCGTCGCCGACTACGACGTGGTGGTGGACGGATCGGACAATTTCTCCGCGCGCTACGCGCTGGCGGATGCCTGTGCGGCGGAAAGCCGGCCGCTGGTGACGGCGGCGGTGGGCCGCTTCGACGGTTCGCTTACGGTGCTCAAGCCGTATGAAAGGCGTGCTGACGGCACTGCCCTGCCCGGCTATCGCGACCTCTTTCCCAACCCGCCGCCCGAAGGCGTCGTGCCGTCCTGCGCGGAGGCCGGTATCGTCGGCGCGCTGACCGGCGTCATGGGCTCGCTGCAGGCGATGGAGGTCATCAAGCTCATCACCGGCATCGGCGAGCCGCTGGTCGGGCGGCTCCTGATGTACGATGCGCTGTCGGCACGCTTCGAGACGATCCGCTTCGGCAGACATAAAGCCGGTTTCTGACCCGGCCCGATCTGCTTCTGCGCAATTGCGGGCGGGAGACCGGTCTTCATTTCTTCTGCCCTAATTGGCAAATCGTCTGGCGGCCATGACGCACAGGATCACGGCGACGGTCGTCACGAGCATCGATAGGCTGACGGTCTCATGCAGCAGCGTTGCAGCCAGCGCCAGGCCGAAAAAGGGCTGAAGCAATTGCAACTGGCCAACGGAGGCGATGCCGCCCTGCGCGAGGCCGCGGTACCAGAATACGAAGCCGATCAGCATGCTGAAAAGCGAGACATAGACCAGGCCCAACCATGCCGGCCCGCCGATGCCTTGCCAGGAGGCCGGCATGAGCGAACAGGCGAGAACCAGCATCACCGGCAGCGACAGCACCAGTGCCCAGGATATGACCTGCCAGCCGCCGAGCCTGCGGGAAAGCTTCGCGCCTTCCGCATAGCCAAGTCCGCACACGAGGATGGCGGCGAGCATCAGAAGGTCGCCCGAAGTCGTCGCGTCTGCCCCGACGCTGAAGGCAAACCCGACGACAAGCGCGCTGCCCATTCCCGAGAACAGCCAAAAAGCGAGGCGCGGTCTTTCACCGCCACGCAGTACGCCGAACATGGCTGTCGCAAGCGGCAGAAGGCCGATGAAGACGATAGAGCGCGCCGACGTCATGTGCTGAAGGGCAATCGCCGTCAGCAGGGGAAAGCCCACAACCACGCCAAGCGCCACTACGCCCAGTGCGCCGAGATCGCCCCGCTGAGGCCGCTTCTGCCGAAAGGCAAGCAACAGCATCGCCGCCAGGAGCCCAGCCACAGCCGCCCTTGCCGCGGTGAGAAACACCGGATCGAAATCGGCAACCGCAACGCGGGTCGCCGGGAGCGATCCGCTGAAGATCAACACACCGAGCAGCCCATTGCCCCATCCACTTACCAACTTGTCCATCGCACCCCTCTTTTTGATCTTGTATCGGTTGCGCTGATGGAACTTGCCAGTGAAAATGCATGACAATCCTGATGAACTGTCATGGTCATGAGAGCAGTACAGAACGAAGACGAGTCAACGCCCGAAGGTGGGGGCGGGACACTGGTGGAGCACGTGATGGGGACGATCCGGCGGCGGATCTCCTCACGCGCGCTGCTGCCGGGTGCGAAGCTACCGTCCATTCGCCGCCTTGCCGAAACCATGCGGGTGTCCAAATCCACCGTCGTCGAAGCCTATGATCGGCTGATCGCCGAAGGTGCCATCACCTCGCGGCGCGGCTCGGGCTTTTTCGTCACCTCCCAACCGACCCCATTGTCCCTTGTGGAGATCGGCCCCCGGCTCGACCGTTCGGTCGATCCATTCTGGGTCTCGCGGCAATCGCTCGAAGCCGGGGATGGAATCCTGAAGCCCGGTTGCGGGTGGCTGCCTGCATCGTGGATGCCGGAAGCGGCCATCCGGCGTGCTCTGCGCCGCCTTGCCCGCAGCGACGACGCGATGCTGACCGACTACGGAACGCCGCTCGGGCTCGCATCCTTGCGCCGGCTGCTCGCCCGCAGGATGGGCGAGCACGGCATCGAAGCCGCGCCGGACCAGATCATGCTGACGGAATCGGGCACACAGGCCATCGATCTGCTATGCCGTCTCTTGATCGAGCCGGGCGATACAGTCGCCGTCGACGACCCCTGCTACTTCAATTTCCACGCTCTTTTGCGCGCCCACCGGGCGAAGATCGTCGGCGTCCCCTACACGCCGTCGGGACCGGACATGGAGGCTTTCGGGCGGACGCTGGCTGAGCACAAACCGCGCCTGTACATCACCAATTCGGCGCTCCACAACCCGACCGGCGCGACGCTCTCGCCCCTTGCCGCGCACCGGCTTCTCAAGCTCGCGGAAGAGCACGACCTGACCGTTGTCGAGGACGACATATTCTCCGACTTCGAGTACGAGCCCTCGCCACGGCTTGCCGCCTTCGACGGCCTGGAGCGGGTCGTGCATATCGGCAGCTTCTCGAAGACCCTGTCGGCATCCGTACGCTGCGGATACGTGACCGCGCGGCGCGACTGGATCGAGCGGCTGGTCGACCTGAAGATCGCCACATCCTTCGGCGGCGGGCACATGTCTTCAGAACTCGTTCTCGCCATTCTGCAGGACGGCACCTACCGCAAGCACATTGACGGGCTGAGGGCCAGCCTGTCGCGCGCGATGGCGCTGACGCGCGCACGCCTCGAATCGATCGGCGTGACGCCATGGATCGAGCCGAGGGCGGGCATGTTCCTCTGGTGCCGCCTCCCAGGCGCTTTGGACGCGGCGGATATCGCACGGAGCGCCCTTGCCGAAGGCGTCGTGCTCGCCCCCGGCAATGTCTTTTCCCTTTCACAATCCGCAAGGAACTACATGCGCTTCAATGTCGCGCAGTCGTCGGACCCGCGTATCTACTCGGTGCTGGAAGCGGCGATCGGGAAGCAATAGCGCATTCGTGTCCGGTCAAATCTTGCGCGGCAGCACGCGGTCGGGCGGGCGATGGCCGTCGAAGAAGGTGCGGATGTTGATGATTACCTTCTCACCCATGTCGATGCGGCCTTCGATCGTGGCCGAGCCCATATGCGGGAGGATGACCACCTTGCCATTGGCCGCCAGGCGCACCAGCTTCGGGTTGACCGCCGGCTCGTGCTCGAAGACGTCGAGGCCGGCGCCGGCCAGCTTGCCCTCCTCGATCATCTGAATGAGCGCATCCTCGTCGACCACGTCGCCGCGGGCGGTGTTTACGACGTAGGCGGAGGGCTGCATCAGCGCCAGCCGCCGCGCCGACAGAAGGTGAAAGGTCGCCGGCGTTGAGGGGCAGTTGACGGAGATGATGTCCATGCGGGCGAGCATCTGGTCGAGGCTGTCCCAATAGGTGGCCTCCAGCTCGTCCTCGATCATCGGCGCCACGCGGTGGCGGTTGTGGTAGTGGATGGAAATGCCGAAGGCCTTGGCGCGGCGCGCCACGGCCGTGCCGATGCGGCCCATGCCGACAATGCCGAGCCGTTTGCCCCAGATGCGCCGGCCGAGCATCCAGGTGGGCGACCAGCCTGCCCACTTGCCGTCGTCGGTGAGCACCGCCGCGCCTTCGGTCAGCCGCCGCGGCACGGCCAGCATCAGCGCCATGGTCATGTCGGCCGTGTCCTCGGTGAGCACATTGGGCGTGTTGGTGACGGTGATTCCCTTTTCCGCCGCCGCCGGCACGTCGATATTGTCGACACCGTTTCCGTAGTTGGCGATCAGCTTGAGCTGCTCGCCCGCCTGGGCGACGAGGGCGGCATCGATGCTGTCGGTGATGGTGGGCACCAAGACATCCGCCTCCTTGACCGCGGCGACCAGCTCCGGCTGGCTCATCGGCCTGTCGTCGATGTTCAGCCGCGCGTCGAAAAGCTCCCGCATGCGTGTCTCGACCTGGTCGGGCAGCTTGCGCGTAATGACGACGAGTGGCTTTTTCCTGCTGGTCATCGGCACCTCGTACCGCCCCTCCCGTTGAGACCTCTTTAACCAAGACCGGCGACACTGCGGGCCAAGGCGGCTCCCGCATTATGGCCACGGCCTCGTGTCTACCAAGCGGGCGCTGCGAAGACAAAGAAAAAGGCAAAACGCACGTTTTGCGGGGGTGCGTCGGGCTTCTCATCCACCCGCGCAGCCCATCTCGCCTGGGAGTATTCGTATGCCGCGTTGGGCCCGTGCCTGGTTTGTGTTTGTGCTGATATCCATGGTGGCCATTGTCGTGTCCGGCGCCCCGCCCGTGGCGGCGAATGAGGCGCGAGCGGCCGAGCGCGGTCCCAGCGGCCTGCCGCTGCCGCGCTTCGTCAGCCTCAAGTCGGGGCGAGTCAACATGCGCGTGGGTCCGGGGACCAGCTACGCCGTGAAATGGCTCTATACGAAAAGCGGCCTGCCGATGGAGATCATCCAGGAGTATGACAACTGGCGGCAGGTGCGCGATGCCGACGGGGCGGAAGGCTGGATCAACCAGGCGCTCCTATCCGGCCGGCGCACGGGCATCGTCGCGCCCTGGTTCAAGGGCAAGGCGACGACGCTGCCGCTCCTGGCGAGGCCGCGGGAGGACGCGCAGCGGGTGGCCGAAGTGGAGCCCGGCGCGATCGGCGAGGTGCGCGAATGCGACGGAAAATGGTGCCGCATGGATTTCAACAGACACACCGGCTGGATCCGCCAGGCCACGCTCTGGGGGGTTTATCCCGACGAAATCATAGAGGAATAGCGGCTTTTCCACCCAGCTTGTGCCTGAAGCACATCCAGCCGAGGACAGAAGCCTGAACGCTGCCGCGCCCGGGACTTACCGCCTGCGCGGGCGCAGCCGCACCATGATGTCGACATGGGCGATCTCCATGCCGTCGGGCGGGGCAGGCAGGTTCGACACGCTCACCGGTCCTTCCGGAATGTCGACGAGGCGGTTCTCGCCTTCCAGGAAGAAATGATGGTGGTCGGAGGTATTGGTGTCGAAATAGGTTTTCGAGCCTTCGACCGGCAGGATGCGCAGCATGCCTGCCTCGGTGAACTGGTGCAGGGTGTTGTAGACGGTGGCCAGGGAAACGCGGACGCCGGCCCCCAGCGCTTCCTCGTGCAGTTCCTCCGCCGAGATGTGGCGGTCGCCCTCCGCGAACAGAAGCTGCGCCAAGGCGACGCGCTGGCGCGTGGGGCGCAGGCCCGCCTCGCGCACGCGCTTCTCAAGCGTGGCACCGTTCGGTTGGGTCCGTAAAGCGGTCAAGGAAACCTTTCCTGCCCTTATGGTCATCTCGTCCAAACGGCATCAGGAACGCCATTTGCCTGCCCCACATATATTCCGGGACGCAAAAGCGATCAATAGAGCCTCCGTGCACAAGAGCACGCGATTCGGGCGCCGGATAATGGCGCGATCCTGTTTCCTACCGCAAACAAGCTGTGATAGGGAGACACGACCAAACGGCCCGGCAGGGCGGCGAATGAGAATGAGACTACATGGCGCAGACGAAATCCAGCTACAATTACGAAGACCTCCTGGCCTGTGCCCGCGGCGAGCTGTTCGGCCCGGGCAATGCGCAGCTTCCGGCACCGCCCATGCTCATGTTCGACCGCATCACCGATGTGCAGGTTGAGGGCGGTGAATTCGGCAAGGGCTATATCCGGGCCGAGCTCGACGTGAAGCCCGACCTGTGGTTCTTCGACTGCCACTTCATCGGCGACCCGGTGATGCCGGGCTGTCTCGGCCTCGACGCCATGTGGCAAATGACCGGGTTCTTCCTCGGCTGGCTCGGCGAACCCGGCAAGGGGCGCGCCATCTCCACCGGAGAGGTCAAGTTCAGCGGCATGGTCACGCCGGATGTCAAGCGCGTGGAATACGGCGTCGACTTCAAGCGCGTGATGCGCGGCCGCCTCGTGCTCGGCATCGGCGACGGTTGGCTAAAGGCTGACGGCGAGACCATATACAAGGCTTCCGACCTGCGGGTCGGTCTGTTCAAGCAGGATGCGGCATAGGCCGCGGCACTTTCAACAGATGCGGGCGACCAGCCTCAAAGCCCCAGGGAGAGCGACATGAGACGCGTCGTAGTCACCGGCCTCGGTATCGTTTCGTCGATCGGCAACAATGCCGAGGAGGTCAAGGCCTCGCTGCGCGATGCCAAGTCGGGCATCAGCTATTCAGAGGCGTTCGCCGAGCACGGCTTCCGATGCAGAGTCTGGGGCGCGCCGACGCTCGACCCGACGGAACTGGTCGACCGGCGCGCCATGCGCTTTCTCTCCAAGGGCGGCGCCTGGAACCATGTCGCGATGGAGCAGGCCATCGCCGACGCCGGGCTGGAAGAGAAAGACGTCACCAATGAGCGCACCGGCATCATCATGGGGTCCGGCGGGCCGTCGACACGCACCATCGTAGAGGCGGCCGACACGACCCGCGAGAAGGGCTCGCCGAAGCGCATCGGCCCCTTCGCCGTGCCGAAAGCCATGTCGTCCACGGCTTCGGCAACACTCGCGACCTGGTTCAAGATCCACGGCGTGAACTATACGATCACGTCGGCCTGCTCGACCTCGGCGCACTGCATCGGCAACGCCGCCGAACTCATCCAGTGGGGCAAGCAGGACATGGTCTTCGCCGGAGGACACGAGGATCTCGACTGGACCATGTCGAACCTGTTCGATGCCATGGGCGCCATGTCGTCCAAGTTCAACGACACGCCCGACAAGGCCTCGCGCGCCTATGACGTCAACCGCGACGGCTTTGTGATCGCCGGCGGCGCGGGCGTTCTGGTCCTGGAAGAGCTGGAGCATGCCAAGGCGCGCGGCGCCAAGATCTATGGCGAGCTCACGGGCTACGGCGCCACCTCCGACGGCTTCGACATGGTGGCCCCCTCGGGCGAGGGCGCCGTGCGCTGCATGCGCCAAGCGCTGTCCACCGTGAACGGCAAGGTCGACTACATCAACACCCACGGCACCGCCACGGAAGTGGGGGATTCGCGCGAGGTGGAGGCGATCCGCGAGATCTTCGGAGACGGGATGCCCCACATCGCCTCGACCAAGTCGCTCACCGGCCATTCGCTCGGCGCGGCGGGGGTGCAGGAGTCGATCTACGCGCTCTTGATGATGCGGGAAGGCTTCATCGGCGAGAGCGCGCACATCGAGGAACTGGATCCCGAATTTGAAGGTGTACCGATCGTGCGCAAGCGCATCGACAACGCCAAGATAGACACGGTGCTTTCGAACTCCTTCGGCTTCGGCGGCACCAACGCGACGCTCGTTTTCCAGCGTTACGCAGACTGAAGGAACGGGCGATGGAAGGTTTCATGAAGGGCAAGCGCGGCCTCGTCATGGGGGTCGCCAACAACCACTCGATCGCCTGGGGGATCGCAAAAAGGCTTGCCCAGCACGGGGCGGAACTGGCCTTCACCTATCAGGGCGAGGCATTCGGCCGGCGCGTCAAACCGCTCGCAGAGCAGACCGGCTCCAAGCTGCTCCTGCCTTGCGACGTGGAAGACAGCGCCACGATCGACAATGTGTTCGAGACGCTGGCGAATGAGTGGGGATCGCTGGACTTCCTGGTGCACGCGATCGGCTTCTCCGACCGTAACGAGCTCAAGGGCCTCTACGCGAACACCACGCGGGAGAACTTCATCCGCACCATGGTGATCTCCTGCTACTCCTTCACGGAAGTCGCGCGGCATGCGGCGGCGATGATGGACAAGGGCGGCAGCCTGCTGACCCTCACCTATGCCGGCTCCGTGCGAGTCATGCCGAACTACAATGTGATGGGCGTGGCCAAGGCGGGGCTCGAGGCGAGCGTGCGGTATCTGGCCAACGATTACGGCCCGCGCGGCATCCGCGTGAACGCCATCTCGGCAGGGCCCGTGCGCACGCTGGCCGGCGCCGGCATCTCCGACGCACGGCACATGTTCACCTATCAGAGCCGCAACTCGCCGCTGCGCCGCACCGTCTCGATCGACGAGATCGGCGGCTCGGCGCTCTACCTCTTGTCGGACCTTTCGTCCGGCGTGACGGGGGAAATCCACTATGTGGATTCGGGCTACAACATCGTGTCGATGCCCACGCTGGACGAGTTGAAGCAGTCCGGCGAGGTAGCCGAGGAGGCAGAGGCGGAGAAGTAACCGCCAAGCGCGCTCGCCCTTCGACAAGCTCAGGATGAGGGCTACTGGCATGCTTGTGCGGACACCTCAACAGGCTCTCACGGCGAGCCCCTCGCAACAGCCCTCACGGTGAGCCCGTCACAATAGCCCTCATCCTGAGCTTGTCGAAGGGCGAGGGCGCTTGGCACCGCTCATAGCGCATATTTCGCATTGCGACTGAACGGCCGCCTCTACCGCCGCCCCCACAGCACCTTGAACGTGGCGTCGCGGCAGATTTCGCCGTGGCGTGGAAAGGCGCTTTCCATCGCCGCCTCGTAGGGCAGCGGACGGTTGGCGACGAGGAACAGCCTGCCGCCGGGCCTCAGCGCCCCGGCCGCGACGGCGATCATGCGGCCGCCAACGCCGGGCTCCGCCGCGCGGCCGGTGTGAAAGGGCGGGTTCATGACGATCGCGTCATAACGGCGCTCGACCGGTTCCCCCAGAAGATCTTGCCAGAAGAAGCCGCAGGGGCGGCCGGGCGTATGGGCCACCATATTCCGTTTCGCCGCCTCCAGCGAGGCGAAATGCGCTTCGTAGAGGTCGAGCGAGCGGGGTGCGAAACGCCCAGCCACGCGCGTGGCAAGATAGCCCCAGCCGGCGGCGAAGTCGGCGACGTCGCCTGAAAGGTCGTCCGGCAGGTTGTCGGCCAAAAGGCGTGAGCCTGCGTCTATGCCATCCTCCGAGAAGCCGCCCGGGGCCGTCTCGAAGCCAGCGGCGGCGGAAGCTCCGGCAGGCGCCAGCGCTTCGGTCACCGCCGGAGACAATTCGTCCGGACGCCTCAGCCAGAAGACGATGCCGTGATGCTTTGCGGCATGGTCCTCCAGCGGCATAAACCCGGCCATGCGTCTACGGAAGCTCGCCGCACCATCCTTCTTCGTGCCTGCCGCGACGATCAGCCCGCCAGGTTTCACACGCTGCAGCGTCTCCGCAAGGGCCTTTTCATTCCCGCGGCGATGCCGGGTCATAAGCAGGATTGCGGCGTCGTAGCCCTCGTGTTCCGCTTCCGGCGTGACGGTGAAGCCGGCCCGCTCCAGCGCCAGATAGTCCGACCGGAAGCCTTGCACGAGATGGAACGCGGCGGCAAAGCCGTCGGGCAGATGGAGCCCCGCCCGCGCCCCGACGAAAAGCACGCGCTCGCCCGCTGCCGGTGCATCGAGCATGCCGCGATCGAAGGGGAAGAGGAGGGTGGGAAGCGCTTCGTTCATGGGAGGTTCTATAGATCAATTCCAGGAAAAGTGGGACCGGCGCCAGCTGATAGATATTGCAAGTCTCCCTCACCGACGGCAGTCCAGGACAAGGCGAAATGTCGAAAAGGCGCCAGCCTTCGTCTGCCGGTCATGCCGTGACCTGAATGCCCAAGCATCGTTGCAGGACAAAGAAAAACGGGCGCGGCATGGCCACGCCCGTTTTTCAATAGAGCGAATGCGAAGGGATCAGCCCTCGGCCTCTTCCGTCGCTTCCTTCTTCTCGCGCGCGATTTCCTTGCCCGTCTCCTGATCCACGACCTTCATGGACAGGCGCACCTTGCCGCGCTCGTCGAAGCCCATCAGCTTGACGAAGACCTTATCGCCTTCCTTGACGACGTCGGTGGTCTTCTGCACGCGCTCGGGCGCGAGCTGCGAGATGTGCACCAGGCCGTCCTTGGGGCCGAAGAAGTTGACGAAGGCGCCGAAGTCGGCGGTTTTCACGACGGTGCCCTCATAGATCTCGCCCACCTCCGGCTCGGCGGTGATGGAGTGGATCCACTTGCGGGCGGCCTCGATCTCCTTGCCGTTGGAGGAGGCGATCTTGACCGTGCCGTCGTCGTCGATGTTGATCTTGGCGCCGGTCTTTTCGACAATCTCGCGGATGATCTTGCCGCCCGTGCCGATCACATCGCGGATCTTGTCGGTCGGGATCTGCATCACCTCGATGCGCGGGGCGAATTCGCCCAGCTCACCGCGGCTCTCCGACAGCGCTTTGGACATCTCGCCGAGAATGTGCAGGCGCCCGTCCTTGGCCTGGTCGAGGGCGACCTTCATGATCTCCTCGGTGATGCCGGTGATCTTGATGTCCATCTGCAGCGAGGTGATACCGTCATCCGTACCGGCGACCTTGAAGTCCATGTCGCCGAGATGGTCCTCGTCGCCCAGGATATCGGAGAGGACGGCAAAGCGGTCGTCTTCCTTGATGAGGCCCATGGCGATGCCGGCGACGGGCTTAGCGAGCGGCACGCCCGCATCCATCAGCGCCAGCGAGGTGCCGCAGACGGTGGCCATGGAAGAGGAGCCGTTCGACTCGGTGATCTCCGAGACCACGCGAAGCGTATAGGGGAACTGCTCCGGGGTCGGCAGGAGCGGATGAACGGCGCGCCAGGCGAGCTTGCCGTGACCGATCTCGCGCCGGCCGGGCGAACCCATGCGGCCCGTCTCGCCCACCGAATAGGGCGGGAAGTTGTAGTGCAGGAGGAACGTTTCCTTGTAGGTGCCGGTCAGCGCGTCGACATACTGCTCGTCCTCCCCGGTGCCGAGCGTGGCGACCACCATGGCCTGCGTCTCGCCGCGGGTAAAGATGGCGGAACCGTGGGTGCGCGGGAAGACGCCGACTTCCGCCGAGATGGGACGCACGGTCTTCAGGTCGCGCCCGTCGATTCGGCCGCCGGTGTCGAGAATATTCCAGCGCACGATCTTGGCCTGGAGCGCCTTGAAGACGGTGGAAACCTGCTCCGGTGTCCACTTCGTCTCCTCGGCGTCCTCGGGAAGGAAGGTCTCCTTCACCTTGGTCTTGGCCGCGTCGACGGCCGCATAACGGGCCTGCTTGTCGGTGATCTTGTAGGCCTCGCGCAGGTCGTTCTCGACGACCTTCAGCATCTCGCCCTCGAGCTCGGAAAGATCCTCGGGGAGGAACTCGCGCGGCTCCTTCGCCGCTACCTCGGCCAGCTTGATGATCGCGTCGATGACGGACTGGAAGCTCTTGTGGCCGAACATGACCGCGCCCAGCATGACGTCCTCGGGAAGCTGATGTGCCTCCGATTCCACCATCAGGACGGCGTCCTGCGTGCCAGCGACCACGAGATCGAGCTTGGTCTCCTCCATCTCGTCGATATGCGGATTGAGCACGTACTCGCCGCCGATATAGCCGACGCGCGCGGCACCGATCGGCCCCATGAAGGGGACGCCGGAAAGCGTCAGGGCGGCGGACGCCGCGACCATGGCCACGATGTCGGGATCGTTCTCCAGATCGTGCTGCAGCACGGTCAGGACGACCTGCGTGTCGTTCTTGTAGCCGTCGACGAAGAGCGGACGGATCGGCCGGTCGATCAGGCGCGACGTCAGCGTCTCCTTCTCGCTCGGACGTCCTTCACGCTTGAAAAAGCCGCCCGGGATCTTGCCGGCGGCGAAGGTCTTCTCCTGATAGTTGACGGTGAGCGGGAAGAAGTCGAGGCCCGGCTTGGGCTCCTTCGCCGAAACGACCGTGGCCAGAACCACCGTCTCTCCGTAGGTGGCGAGCACCGCACCGTCCGCCTGGCGGGCGATCTTGCCCGTCTCCAGGGTGAGCGGACGCCCACCCCACTCGATTTCCACTTTGTGCTGATTGAACATGTCTTGTCCTTGTTAACCGAAGGTCCTCACGCCGCTTCCGGCATGCGGATCCTTGCTCGCTTTCATTCGGGACGAGCCATGGGCAAGACAACGGGAAGCTTGGGTTCGCGCCGCTCCGGCGCGACAAGCATCCTGCAATCCTGCCCCATGACCTGTCCGTCGTGCGCCTCCTTATCCAGAGGCATTCGCCCGCGCCTCGGCGCCGGGCGATAAACGGCGGCGGGCCCCGAGGAGCCCGCCGGCCGAAACTAACGACGCACCCCGAGCCGCTCGATCAACGTCTTGTAGCGGCTCTCGTCCTTCCTCTTCACGTAGTCGAGGAGACGGCGGCGCTGCGAGACGAGCTTGAGCAGACCACGGCGGGAATGGTTGTCCTTCTTGTGGTCCTTGAAGTGCTCGGTCAGGTTCTTGATGCGCTCGGTCAGGATGGCGACCTGGACTTCCGGCGAACCGGTGTCGCCGCTCGCGGTCGCGAATTCCTTCAAAAGCTCCTGCTTGCGCTCGGCAGTAATCGACATCGAAACATCCTTTCTGTCATTCGAGGAACTTGCCGCCCATGGCCGGGATGTCGTCCAGCCAGGGCCGTTGCCATCGCGCGGCTGAGCACACGATACCGCCGCGCATATAGTGCATTGTGGGGGGGATTGCCAGCCAAAAGCGCAATCGGGTCAGTACCCGGCGTCGGGAGCGCGGTGGGCGCGATCCGGCAGCACGCGCTCGACCGGAATCCTGAAAACGCACTCCAGACCGTCACGGTGGAAGGTGCGCTCGATCTCGGCGTCAAGCGTACCGCCGAGCATCCGTTCGATGATCTCGGTTCCAAAGCCGAACTTCACCGGACGGCGTCGGCTGAGGCGAGCGAGATGCTCCCGCCAGTGGATAACCAGCTTCTCATCCTCCACGCGCCAGGAGATCGAAAGCCGGCCGCTCCTGGTTGCGAACGCGCCGTATTTCGAGGCGTTGGTGGCCAGTTCGTGAATCGCAAGGCCGATCGTCTGGGCGGCCTGGCTGGCCAGCCGGAAGTGCGGACCGGAAAGCTCCAGCCGCTTGGCGTCGTCGGGTCTGAACGGCTCGATCTGTGCCAGCAGAAGCTCGCGCAGTTCCACGCCGGTCGCGCCGCCGGCGATCAAGAGGTCGGTCGAGCGCGCCAGGCCATAGAGCCGCTTCTGGAAGGAATCGAGGAAGGTCGGCAGCGAGCGGGCATTGCGTGCCGTCTGCTTGGCCATGGACGCGACGACGGTGAGCTGGTTCTTGGCCCGGTGCGCCACTTCGCGCATGAGAAGCCGGATCTCGTTCTCGGCCTGCTTCCTGTCCCCCGCCGCTTCGGCCAGAGCCGCCGAGACGGTGGTCACCTCGGCAATGGGATAGATCGCCGCCTTGACCGGCTCGCCGGCGCCCAGGCGCCGCGCGTCGTCCGCCAGACGGCGCACCGGCTTGGCGATCTGGCGGCCCAGGAACCATGCCGCCGCCATGCCGATGGCGATGATGATCAGGCTGCCGCCCAGGAGCAGGCGCAGCGAACGTCGCATCGGCTCCTCGACGGAGGAGCTCGGCGCCCACACGACCACTTTCCAGCCGCTGAGATCCGATTCCTCGACAATGGCGACATAGGTGTCCTCCTGGAAATTGCCCTCCTCCGGCTCACGGGGCCGGGCAATCTGCGGTGACACGTTGCTGTCGATGTCGAGGAAAAAGGGCTTGCCAATATCGGAGGAGAGATAGGAGGAGACGATCACGGTGCCATCGCGGTCGATCAGGGAGGCGTTCCAGCCACCGCGGAGCATCTGCTGGGAAAGGGTGTTGGCCAGGGACACCACATCGCGAGTCATTACCAGTAAGCGCGGCTCACGGTTATCGACCAGATAGGGCAGAATGACGTTGAACACCCATTTGCTCGACGTACGGCCGAAGAAGACGCCCGAGATCGTGGCCGCGCGCGAGTCGAGCGCCGTCTGTGCAGACCTCGGGTCCGAGGTAGGATCGAGCTCGGTACCATACGGCACTCGTGTATTCAGCATCTGGCCCAGATTCTCGTCGAGCAGGATCAGATAGGATCCGGTGCCCGCGAGCGCCAGTTTTGCACGGTCGTAGAAATCCGGAATATTGTCCGCCGCCAGCGTCGGCGTGGTGGAAAGCACCCTGAGCGTGGTCAACATTCCGCTCAGTTCGCGATCGACCGCCTCCGCGACCGAACTCGCCATGGCTTCCGTAAGGGTGTTGACCACCTCCCTCTGCGCCGCATCGTTGCGCTGCAGCAAGACGATCGAAATGGCGAAGGCGGGGATGATGGTTGCAGCAATGAACAGAAACAGAAAAAAGCTGATCGGCTTCGGACTGGTCAGTCCGGCACGCAGCCGCTGGGCGAATCCGCCCGGCGCCGCATAGGGAGCGCTCTCATCCGTTTCCACGTCTTGCCTGGCCATGTGCCTGTCCAACCCGCATCATTGCTTCAATGCTAAAGTCGGGCAAGCGTTGCAAGTACCTGAAGCGCCGCACGCGATGCGAAGCGTTTATTGACCGAAAACGCGTTTCGGCTTGAACTTGCCTGCCTCGACCATGCCGATCGCCACCAACCGGCCGCGCGCGCTGGCCCAGGCCTCGGGCGCTTCCACCGGCGCGTCCCGTCCGCGCACGATCACCGGATTTCCAAGGCGGATGCGCGCCGCCGCATCATCGCTCAAGACCACCTCCGGAAGGCCGTCGAGGGCGGCGGCGATATCCATCAGACAGCCGTCGAGTGCAGCAAAGCGCTCCTCCTCGTCGGTCGCTTCCGCGGCCGCTTCCTCAAGCGCCTTCATTGTAACGAGTTGTTCCGCTTCGAAGGGATAGACCTCCGTGCGCCGCAGGTCGGCCACGTGGCCGTAGCAACCGAGATCGCGCCCCAAGTCACGGGCGATGGAGCGCACATAGGTTCCCTTCCCGCACTCGACCTCCAGCACGGTGCGTCCGGATTCGGGCATCTCGACGATGTCGAGCCGGCCGATTTCCACCTCGCGGGCGGCGATTTCCACCGTCTCCCCTCCGCGCGCCAGATCGTAGGCGCGCTCGCCGCCGATCTTCACGGCGGAAAACTGTGGGGGAGTCTGCATGATGAGACCGGTGTAGCGAGGCAGCAGCGCCCGGATCTCGGCCTCCGATGGACGCTTTTCCGAGCTTTTGACCACCGGCCCTTCCAGGTCGTCCGTCGAGCGTTCCTCGCCCCAAGCGACGGTGAAGCGGTAGACCTTGGCGCCTTCCATCACATAAGGCACCGTCTTGGTCGCCTCTCCCAGGGCGATGGGCAGCATGCCGGAGGCAAGCGGGTCGAGCGTGCCAGCATGGCCCGCCTTCTGCGCCTTGAAAAGCCACTTCACCTTGGAGACGGCCTCGGTCGAGCCCAACCCGGCGGGCTTGTCCAGCACCAGCCACCCGGAAACGGGCCTGCCCTTCTTCTTTCCCCGGCGCGCCATCAGGCAAGCCCCCTCAAGAAGCGGCTACCCTTCATCATTCCCATCGTCATCCTTGTCCAGATCCCGCGCTACTTGCGGTGATTTCAAAAGCTTGTCGATCTTCTCGAAATTCTCGAAACTCGTGTCCAGGCGAAAACGGAATTCGGGCATGTATTTCAACTGTCTGAGCGCGGGCGCGGCGCGCCCGCGAATGAAGCGTGCGTTGCGGTTGAGGGCATCGACGACCGTTTCCTTCTCCTCGACGCCGAGCGGTGAAACGAAAGCAGTGGCAATCTTCAGGTCCGGGGACATGCGCACCTCGGAAACCGATATGACCACGCCTTCAACCTGCGGATCGCGCACATCACCGCGCTGGAGGATTTCCGCCAACGCGTGGCGGGCCTGCTCACCGACGCGAAGCTGTCGTTGTGACGGGGCGGAAGTAGCCATGGCTCGTCTCTTGGAAAAAGATTGCGCCGACACGCGCATCGACGCTTTGCAAAAGGTTCATTCAGGATGTGCCCGTCATATGCCGTCGCGGTTCGACGGGCTCACCCCGAGGGCTCGTGTCTGCGCCTATACATTTACGCCGAAGCTTGCCGTGAGGTTTGCCGCGCCTTCACCCTCCTCCTGAGCCGGATGACGGTGAAAGCGTTACCCGTCTCGTCCCTTTACAGCGTCCGCGTCACCATCTCAACGCGGTAGGCCTCGATGACGTCGCCGACGCGGATGTCCTCGTAGTTCTCGAAGGCCATGCCGCATTCCTGGCCGCCGGGCACTTCCGACACCTCGTCCTTGAAGCGCTTGAGCGTCTTCAGCTTGCCCTCGTGGATCACGACATTGTCGCGGATGAGGCGCACGCCGGCACCGCGCTCGACCTTGCCTTCGGTGACACGGCAGCCGGCCACCTTGCCGACCTTCGTGATATTGAAGACCTCGAGGATCTCGGCATTGCCGAGGAACGTCTCGCGCCGTTCGGGCGAAAGCAGGCCGGACATGGCCGCCTTGATGTCGTCCACCAGGTCGTAGATAATGTTGTAGTAGCGAATTTCGACGCCCGACTGTTCGGCCGCATCGCGCGCCTGCTTGTTGGCGCGGACGTTGAAGCCGATGATGGCGGCCTCCGAGGTCTCGGCCAGCGTGACGTCGCTCTCGGTGATCGCGCCCGCGCCGGAATGAACGATGCGCGCACGCACCTCGTCCGTCCCCAGCTTTTCGAGCGCGGCGACAATGGCCTCGATGGAGCCCTGCACGTCACCCTTGATGATGAGCGGGAATTCCTTCATGCCGCTCGACTGGAGCTGCGACATCATCTGCTCGAGTGAGCCGCGGCTTCCGGCCTGACGCGCCACGGCACGCTCACGTGCCTTGCGCTGGCGGTATTCGGAGATCTCGCGGGCGCGCGCCTCGTTCTCGACCACCGCGAAACGGTCGCCGGCCTGCGGCGTGCCCTGAAGACCGAGGATTTCCACCGGCGTGGACGGCCCCGCCTCCTTGACCTGCTCGCCACGCTCGTTGACCAGCGCGCGCACGCGGCCCCACTCGTTGCCGGCGACGATGATGTCACCGGGCTTCAGCGTTCCGGCCTGCACCAGCACCGTAGCCACGGAACCGCGGCCCCGGTCGAGCTTGGCCTCGATGACCACGCCTTCGGCGGTGCGCTCCGGATTGGCCTTGAGCTCCAGGATCTCGGCCTGGAGGAGAACTGCCTCCAAAAGCTTGTCGAGATTGGTGCCCTTGACGGCGGAAACCTCGACGTCCAGCACGTCGCCGCCCATCGATTCCACGAAGACCTCGTGCTGGAGAAGCTCCGTGCGCACTTTCTGGGCGTCGGCTTCCGGTTTGTCGATCTTGTTGATGGCCACGATGATCGGCACACCAGCCGCCTTGGCATGATTGATGGACTCGATCGTCTGCGGCATCACGCTATCGTCGGCGGCGACCACCAGGACGGCGATATCCGTCGCCTGGGCGCCGCGGGCGCGCATGGCGGTGAAGGCGGCATGGCCCGGCGTGTCGATGAAGGTGATCGCCTGGCCATCCTGCTCCACCTGGTAGGCGCCGATGTGCTGGGTGATCCCGCCGGCCTCGCCGGAGACCACGTTGGCATGGCGGATGGCGTCGAGCAGGGAGGTCTTGCCGTGGTCGACATGGCCCATGATGGTAACCACCGGCGGCCGCGGCTGGAGGTCCTCGGACTTGTCGGCGATGTCGAAAAGACCTTCCTCCACATCCGACTCGGCCACGCGCTTGGCGGTATGGCCAAATTCAACGACCACGAGTTCCGCCATATCGGCGTCGATCACGTCGCCGGGCTTCATCATCTGGCCCTGCTTCATGAAGTATTTCACGACGTCGACGGCGCGCTCGGCCATGCGGCCGGCCAGTTCCTGGATGGTGATCGTCTCGGGAATGACCACCTCGCGCATGATCTTCTCGCGCGGCTCCTGGTGCTGCGAGCGCTTGAACTTCTCCTGACGGCGGCGCATCGCGGACAGCGAGCGGCTGCGGGTCTCCTCGTCGGAAAGCGCGGAATTGAGGGTCAGCTTGCCGCGCCGGCGCGGCTCCTCACCGCGCGGCTTGGCCGGACGGGCCGGCGCCTCGGGCTTGGGCGCCGCGCTGCCACGCTTTGCAGGGGTGCGGCGGCCGCGCTCCTCTTCGCTCGTCGTCTCCTCGACGGGCGCTGGTGTCCCGGTCGTCGGGGCGCGGCGGCGCGCTTCTTCCTCGGAACGCTGGCGCGCCTCGGCCTCCGCCTTCAGGCGCGCCTCCTCCTCCGCCTGGCGGCGGGCGGATTCCTCGCGCTCCAGGCGGCGGCGCTCTTCCTCCTCGGCGCGGCGCTTGGCCTCCTCGGCGGCGCGCTGGCGCTCTTCCGCCTCCCGCACCCTGGAATCCTGCAGGGCCCGGCGGCGCGCTTCCATCTCTTCATTGGAGAGTTCGTTCAGCACCACGCCGGAGCGGCCCTGGGCCGGCTGCGGCCTGCGCGCCTCGCGTGCCGGGGCCTCTCGTGCGGGCGCCTGCTGGGCCGGCGCCGGGGCCTGCGGCTTCGCAGGTGCCGCGGGCGGGGGGGGCGCCTGGTCGGTGCGCTCGTCGGGCCGTGAGAACTTGCGCTTCTTGGTTTCGACAACGACCGATTTCGTGCGCCCATGCGAAAAATTCTGGCGCACCGTGCCCTGCTCGAGCCCCGGCCGTTTCAGCGTCAGCGTCTTCTTCGTGTTGACGCTCAGCGTCTTGTCGTCACCAGTCTTCGTATCAGTCATTCCATATCCTCTGCGGCGTCTGCCGCACCCGACGCCGGAATATCCGGAGCAATGCCCCGAAAGGCGGCGAGCGTCACTAGACGTTTCAGCGCTGCCTCGCCCGGCCCCCGGTCGAGCACGGCAGCATGTATCACATTTGTCGCCCCCAATGCCAAACTCATTTCGGCTTCCGAAAAGAGTTTGAATGCCGGCACCTTTTCGCCACCGACATGGGCTGCCGCTCTCCGCGCGGCCGTAATCTTGCGGATGCCGTCCTGCGATGCTTCGGCCGCATGCAGCACCGCAACGGCCTTGCCGCCGCGCACCGCGGCTTCCACCTTCGTCGCACCCAATGCCACGGCTCCGGCCTTGCGCGCAAGGCCGAGCGTGCCCAAAGCGCCGGAAACCATCAGGGCATCGACCCTTTCGGCCAGGTCCGGCGGCGCGCTCACGGGCGCCTTGAGCGCCCGCTTGAAGAGATCCCTGGCGACCGCCTTTTCGACCAGACCCTTCTCAGCGCCGACCCAACAGCCCCGGCCCGGCAGCTTCCGCTTCAGGTCCGGTACGACGGCACCATCCGGCCCCGCGACGAACCGGATCAACTCCTCCGGTTCCCGCGTCTTGCGCGTCACGATACATGTGCGGTCGTTCATCGCGTTTCACAAGACCCGTTGTCGCGCGGTCAGCCATTTCAGGCTTCCGTCGCCTCGCCGGCGGTCTCCTCCGCCTCGGCTTGGTCCGCCTTCAGGTCCTCCTCGGTGATCCAGCCCGCCTTCAGGCGCGCGGCGACGACCATCTGTTCAGCCTCGGCCCTGCTGACGTCGAAATTGGAAAGCACGCCGGGGAAGAACTTGTTCTCGCCGTCCTTGCGTTCCCGCCAGCCGACGAGATCGTCTGCCGCGTAGCCGGCGAAATCCTCGATGGTCTTCACACCGTCCTCGCTCTCGCCCAACGCCACCATCATCGCGGTGGTGATGCCGGGAATCTCACGCAACTCGTCGGCAACGCCCAGTTCCTTGCGCCTGGCATCCTGCTCTTCCTCGACGCGCTCCAGATATTCGCGCGCCCGCGCCTGGATCTCCGCTGCGGTCTCTTGGTCGAAGCCCTCGACGGCCGCGATTTCGTCCGCTTCCACGTAGGCCAGTTCCTCGACACTGGTGAAGCCTTCCGAGGCCAGCACCTGCCCTACCATCTCGTCGACGTTGAGCGCGTCCATGAAGAGATTCGACCGATCGCTGAACTCCTTCTGACGGCGGCTCGATTCCTCTTCCTCGGTCAGGATGTCGATGTCCCAGCCGGTGAGCTGCGAGGCGAGCCGCACGTTCTGGCCGCGCCGGCCGATGGCGAGCGAAAGCTGGTCGTCGGGCACCACCACCTCGATGCGCTCGGCATCCTCGTCGAGCACCACCTTGGCGACCTCGGCCGGCTGCAGCGCGTTGACGATGAAGCTCGCCGCATTCTCGTTCCAGGGGATGATATCGATCTTCTCACCCTGCAACTCGCCGACCACGGCCTGGACGCGGCTGCCGCGCATGCCCACGCAGGCGCCGACGGGATCGATCGAGGAGTCGTGCGAGATCACGGCGATCTTGGCGCGGCTGCCCGGGTCGCGGGCCACCGACTTGATCTCGATGATGCCGTCATAGATCTCCGGCACCTCCATGGTGAAGAGCTTTGCCATGAACTGGGGATGCGTGCGCGACAGGAAGATCTGCGGCCCGCGCTGTTCGCGGCGCACGTCGTAGACATAGGCACGCACGCGGTCGCCATATTTGAAAATCTCGCGCGGGATCATCTCGTCGCGGCGGATGATCGCCTCGCCGCGGCCGAGATCGACAATGACGTTGCCGTATTCGACGCGCTTGACCGTGCCGTTGACGATCTCGCCAATGCGATCCTTGTATTCGTCGTACTGGCGGTCGCGCTCGGCCTCGCGCACCTTCTGCACGATCACCTGCTTGGCCGACTGTGCGGCGATGCGGCCGAAATCCATCGGCGGGAGCTGCTCGGCGAGAAAGTCTCCGATCTGGGCGTCCGGGTTGCGCCCGCGCGCCAGCGAAAGTGGTATCTGCCGCGCCGGCTCCTCCACGTCCTCGACGACCTCCATCAGGCGCTGAAGCTTCATCTCGCCGGTCTTCGGGTTGATGTCGGCGCGAATGTTCGTCTCCTGTCCGTAGCGCGAGCGCGCCGCCTTCTGGATCGCATCGGCCATGGCGGTAATGACGATCTCCTTGTCGATGGACTTCTCGCGCGCCACCGCGTCGGCGATCTGCAAGAGCTCCAGCCTGTTTGCACTGACTGCCATTTTCGTCTCCCTGGACATGAAGCCGCGCGATGCCGCGCCGGCCGTACATAAAAGTCTCGTTCGCCGCAGCCCGCCGAAACGAACGGAAGCGGGCTGCGCTATTCCTCGCCCTCGGCCTCGCCGCCGCGTCGCCGCGCCTTCTTGCGCTGGCGGCGCTCTTCCTTTTCCTTCTTCAGCGCCTCGCGGATCAGCGCATCGGTCAGCACCAGCTTGGCCTGGCCGATCGCTTCCAGCGGGATCTCCGCCGACGCTTCGCCGTCCTCTGCCTTCTCGAGATCGATCGTCAGCACGCCGTCCGCGCAGCCCGAGATCTCGCCACGGAAACGCTTGCGCCCACCGACCATCACCGAGGTCTCGATCTTCGCCAGATGACCGACGGCAACCTCGAAATCGGCTTGCCGCACGAGCGGACGGTCGATGCCCGGCGAGGATATCTCCAACTGATAGGCGCTGTCGATCGGATCCTCGACGTCGAGCGCGGGCGAGATGGCGCGGCTTGCCTCCTCGCAGTCTTCCACCGACATGGTGCCGTCCGGGCGCTCCGCCATGATCTGCAGCGTCAGCCCGTCCTGCGCGGACAGGCGGACGCGCACCAGCCGGTAGCCGAGCGCATCGAGCACCGGCATGACGATGCCCGCCACGCGCGCTTCGATGCCCGTCTCCTGAATGATGCGATCGTCCTGCATCGGCTATCCCGTCTCGATGGGCCCAAGGCTAACAAAAAAGAGCGGGACCGGTGGGACCCACTCTTCGCCTTACGACCAAGAATTTCAGAAAGCATATAGACGAGACGGCCCGCCATTTCAAGCACGATGCCCGTCGGTGGCTGTTGCGCTGCACAAATGCATGGCTGGCCTGCCGTATCGGCACTACCGCGCGGGCTCCGGATTGCTTAATTACGCTGCAGCGCACAATAAAGGAGCACAGACATGCGTAGAGGACATTTCGTAAGGGGTGTGGGTGAGTTCTTCGAGACTCTCGGCAGCGCCATCGCGGTTTCCGCCGCGGTGCGTGACCGCCGGCCGGCCCGCGCCAGCGACCTGGCACGCCTCGGCATCGACGCGGAACGTTTCCGGCAGATGAGCCGCTACTGATCAGCGCCGCAGGAAGGTGAGATAAGCCGGCTTGCGCCCTTCGCGCACGGCTTTCCCCTCATACCGCGTTCCCGGCCACGCGGGATAGGGTTCATGCCAGTCCTCGGCGCTGGCGGCCTGCCAGAGGAAGGCGGGATGGGCGCGGCAATGGATCAGCGTCCAGTTGACGTAGCTGTCGATATCGGACGCGAAGCGGAATTTCGCCCCCGGCCTCATGACACGGGCGAAGCGGTCGAGATTGGCGGCGCTCACAAAGCGGCGCTTCCAGTGCTTCTTTTTGGGCCAGGGATCGGGATAGAGCAGGTCGATCCCCGACAGGCTGGCTTCAGGCAGCCAATCCAACAGTGCCGTGGCATCGTCGTCGTAGAGGCGAAGATTGGCCGGGATTTCTTCACCCAGGGCGGAGAGCAGCTTGGCCATGCCGTTGACGAAGGGCTCGACACCGATCATGCCCGTTTCGGGGGCTCGTTCGATCTCCGCCATCAGATGCTCGCCGCCGCCGAAGCCGATCTCCAGCCGGACATCGCGGACCGGACGCGCGAAAAGCGCACGGACGTCCGCCGGTGCTTCATCATCCAGATTTAGCCGCAGGCGCGGCAGCACGGTTTCCAACAGGGCGTGCTGACGCGGACGCAGCCGCTTGCCGCGGCGGCGCCCGAAAAACGCCTCCGTGCTGCGTTCCGGGTGGTCGGCGGTCATTGCATCGGCTGCGAAGGGTCAGGCCGCGGCGGCCAGCGCCTGCTTCAACGACTTGGCCAAATCCAGCCGCTCCCAGGAGAAGGAACCGTCGCGCCCCGGCTTGCGGCCGAAATGGCCGTAGGCTGCGGTCTTGGCATAGACGGGGCGGTTCAGGTCGAGATGGCGCCGGATTCCGGACGGCGAAAGATCCATTGCCTGGCGGATGGCGATTTCCACCTCCTCCTCCGTGACGCGGCCCGTCCCGTGCAGGTCGACATAGACCGAAAGGGGCTGGGCAACGCCAATGGCGTAGGAAAGCTGAATCGTGCAGCGGTCGGCGAGGCCGGCCGCAACGACATTCTTGGCCAGGTAGCGCGCGGCGTAGGCGGCCGAGCGATCCACCTTGGTCGTGTCCTTGCCGGAGAACGCGCCCCCGCCATGGGGTGCCGCGCCGCCATAGGTGTCGACGATGATCTTACGGCCGGTCAGCCCGGCATCACCGTCCGGCCCGCCGACCACGAACTTGCCGGTGGGATTGATGTACCAGTGGCAGTTATCGTCGACCGCAAGCCCGCCGCTCGACAGCGCCTCGCGGATATAGGGCTCCACCACCTCACGCACCTTCTTGCTGTCCCAGGAAGGATCGAGATGCTGGGTGGACAGCACGATCTCGGTGGCGGCCACCGGTTTGCCGTCGGCGTAGCGCACGGTCACCTGACTCTTGGCGTCCGGGCCGAGCTTGGCCGCATCGCCGACCCCTGCCTTGCGCGCCTCGGCGAGAAGCTGAAGGATGCGATGGGCATAGTAGATCGGTGCCGGCATGAGATCCGGCGTCTCGCGGCAGGCGTAGCCGAACATGATGCCCTGGTCGCCCGCGCCTTCCTCGCCCTGCCGGTCGGCGGCGCTGTCGACGCCCTGGCCGATGTCCGGCGACTGGCCGTGCAAAAGCACGTCCACCTTGGCGTTCTTCCAGTGGAAACCGTCCTGCTCGTAGCCGATGGAACGGATCGCGCGGCGCGCAGCCGAACGGAATTTGGACGGGTTGATGAGGGGATTGCCGAACTTGTCCTTGAGAATGTTACCGTCCTTGTCCCGCTTGAGCAGGCTCTGCGGCACGCGCACCTCGCCGGCGATGACGACGCGGTTGGTGGTGGCCAGCGTCTCGCAGGCAACGCGGACCTTCCACGGATCCATACCTTCCTTCCTCGCCTCACGGTAGACGAGATCGACAATCTCATCCGAGATGCGGTCGCAGACCTTGTCCGGATGACCTTCGGAAACCGATTCACTTGTGAAGAGATAGTTCTTGCGCGCCACGGGTGACCCCACTGAGAAAAAACCGGCATTCGGCAATCTGGCGAAAACCTTGTTAGCCGGTCGCCACAGAATTGGTCAAGAAATTTGGTCGCCCGTGGCAGGCCCCCTTCGCTTGAACCTTACAAGGCGTCTGACACGCCATCCGGGATCATTCGTTGTCGGCAGCCTCCGTCGCCAAGGCCTTCACCAGGTCCAGGACCCGGCGCCGCACCTTGGGATCGCTGATCTTCACGAACGCACGGTTGAGCTGGATGCCCTCGGATGTGCTCAGGAAATCCGTGACGAATGTCGAGCCCTCCTCTCCGAAACCCGGAGCGCCGTCCTCGCCCGGAGCCCCCTCGAAGAAGAACGACACCGGTGCATTGAGGATCGAAGCGATTGCCTGCAGCCGGCTGGCGCCGACACGGTTGGTGCCCTTCTCGTATTTCTGGATCTGCTGGAAAGTGATGCCAAGGCTCTCGCCCAGCTTCTCCTGGCTGATACCGAGCATGTTCCGACGGAGCCTTATTCTGCTTCCAACATGAACATCGATCGGATTCGGCCTCTTCTTGTTGTTGTTCATCTGTCCCTCACGTACGGCTTCAATTCCAAGTTTGTAAAGGCCATGCCCTTGAGGGATCGCCTCCCCAACAACCATGCAGGATTGAGCCGCCTACTCTTATGTGGAGGCCGGTCTCGTGTTGTCAATTCGAGCGGCCGCGTATGTTTAACAGCAGCGTGAGCATGCCAAAAAAAATGACAAATGTAAGCCCGCGCTGCTTGATATCCCCCATAACAAAGTTTTCTCTTTCAAAAAAATACGATCGCTCCAAAGGCAACGACACGTCGAGCACGCCGCGACCGGCTGAAAAAGCATCTATGATTCGGCCGCGGGCATCGACGGCAGCGGAAATACCGTCAGGGGTCGCCAACAGCAACGGCAGACCGGCCTCCACCGCGCGCAACTGGGCATGGCGCAGGTACTGGCCGGGACCCGGCGTTCCCGTAAAACGAGAAAAATCCGCCGGGTTGACGATGAGATCGGCCCGGCCTTCCGTCACAGCGGCGATGCCGGGGACCACGGCTTCACTGCCGATAAGCGGTATGGCCGTCATCTCTTCCGGCAGGGACAGCAGATCTCCACCGTTTCCGCCGGAGAACGGCTGCGGCACTTCCGCCTCAATGCCGGCCGGGCGCTTCAGAAAAATCGCAGACGGCGGGAAATGCACCCTGTCCGCAGCATCTGCGATCGCGCCGCTGCTTTCCACCACCACGACGGAATCGTAGAGCCGGCGCGCACCGGTCTCGCCCTCCTCGTCGCGCATGGCGCCGGCGAGCAGGACCTCACCCTCGCCCAGTGTCTCTCCCAACGCCGCGAGGATATCGGGCCGGTCGGCAAGGACCGCGGGGATCGCCAGTTCCGGCCACAGGATCAGACGCGGGCTCGCGCCGTCCGGGCCAGGGGCGGCGGTAAGCGTTCGATAGGCCGCGAAGACTTGCTCGAAATCGCCGTCGCGCGCACCGGCCTGCACGATACGGACCGGGACGAAGCGCTCAGGCTGCGGCGCGGTGGCGAGATTCAGATAACCGTAGCCGAAAAAGGCGGCGGAAAGCAGAACGGCAAGGCCAAGCCCCAGCCGCGCGCCACGGCCGGCGGCAAGAAGGGCGGGTGCGGAGAACACGTAGACGGCCAGGCTGGTGACGCCGAAAACGCCCACGAGTTGCGCTGCCTGCATGAAAAGCGGAACAGGCATCGCGACAAAGCCGACAACATTCCATGCCAGTCCCGGAGACAGCATCGCACGAAGCCACTCGGCCGCACCGAAGCCGAAGGCGAGCGCGCCGATGCGCCCGGCGCCATCGCTCCACAACAGCCGTGTGGCAAGCGCGGCAAGACCATGGAAGACGGCGAGCAGCGCCGGCACGCCGAGGACGGCGAGCGGCAGTGCCCATCCGGCAGATCCTTGCGGACCGATGAAGGCGGCGCCGATCCACCATAGACCGGCCAGGAAATAACCGAAGCCGAACCACCAGCCGGTTGCGAAGGCGGAGAGAAACTGGCTTGCCCGGCCACCTGTCCCCACCGCGCCGTCCAGCAGCCAGACCAGCATGGGGAAGGCGATGAACCCGGCCGCGGGAAAGTCGACAGGCGCAAGGCCGAGCGCCGCTACCGCGCCGGCGAAGACGGCGGCAAGCCGCCGCTGCCACCCCCAAAGCAGGATCACTCGACCGGCAAACCGCTCCATCAGGACACCCGCACCCCGAATCAGGTGAGTAGACTTACCAGCCGGCGCCGCCCGCTCCAAACGTGCCGTCGCAGGCTTTCTTAGCCGATCGGGAAATTTCGGGCCCGGACCGATCTCAAAGGGCGCGGGTGCCGGCGGGATCCCATACGCGACAAAGAAGCGCGAAGCTCTACTGCCGCTCCACCGGCTTCAGGATGCGGCGGCGACGTTCCGCCGTCCGGCCCTGGACGATCCGCACGCGCTTGACGCGGCGGGGATCGGCGTCGATCACATGGAACTCGAAGCCGGGGATCGCCTGCACCACCTCGCCGCGCGCCGGCACACGACCGAGCGTGTTGAAGATCATGCCGCCGATCGTATCCACGTCCTCGGCGTGCTCGCCGGGGCCGAAGCCGTCGCCGATCGCCTTGGCCACATCCTCGATCTCCGCCCTCGCGTCGACGAGGAAAATGCCGTCGCCGGTCTTCTCGATCATCGGTTCGTTCTCGTCGTGCTCGTCCTCGATGTCGCCGATGACCATCTCGACGATGTCCTCCAAGGAGACGAGTCCGTCCGTGCCGCCATATTCGTCGATGACAAGCGCCATCTGAATGCGGCCGGCCTGCATCCGCGCCATCAGGTCGGAGGCCAGCATGGAAGGCGGCACGAAGAGGAGCGGACGCACGATGTTGAGCTCCTCGATGGGGCGGTCGAGATCGACGTCACCCAGAAGGAGCGGCGCGTTGGCTTCGGTTTTGCGGTTGCCACGTCCCTTCTTCTGGCGCGCTGCGCGGATGAGATGGCCCACCACGTCGCGGATGTGCACCATGCCGCGCGGATCGTCGAGCGATTCCGCGTAGACGGGCATGCGCGAGTGCGCACCACGTTCGAAAATGTTGAGAAGGTCACCCAGCCTGGTCGACAGGTCCACCGCCTGAATCTCGGCGCGCGCAACCATAACATCCTCCACGCGCAATTCGCGCAGGCGCAGGATGTTCTGCAGCATCGCCCGCTCGCCAGGCGAGAAGGAGGTCGTATCGGCGGTGTGTTCGTGAAGCGCGTCGGCAAGATCCTCGCGCAGGGAGGTGCCGTTGCGCAAACCCAAGAAGGCGGCCAGCCGGTTGAACAGCGATGGACCTGCTTGAGCGCGCTGCGGCGGTCTACTCGACCCCTCTTCCCCCTCCGCAGGGGATCCGCTTTCGCCGTCCGGCGGCTCGCCGACGGCGATCATTGAAGTGTCAGTCATCGTCTTTCAGTCGTTTGCACCACACAATTAGGCATAGGGATCGGCGATGGCAAGGCCCTTGAGAACAGCGCGTTCGAGTTCCTCCATCTCGTCCGCCTCCCGATCCGTCTCGTGATCATAGCCCACGAGATGCAGAAAGCCGTGAACGATGAGATGGCTAAGATGATGATCGAAGGGCTTCCCCTCCGCCCGGGCCTCGCGGACAACCGTCCCATAGGCAAGCGCGATGTCGCCCAGATGCGGGGGCCCGCCCGGCAGGCCGGCATTGTCGGGTGCGGGGAAGGACAGCACGTTGGTCGGCTTGTCCTTGCCGCGGAAACGGGCGTTCAGAGCGCGGATCTCCTCGTCTTCCGTAAAGAGAATGCCGAGCGTGTGCGGCGTGTCCATCTTGGTCACGGCCGAGGCCGCGGCCACCGCGCGCCGCGCCAGCTCGCCCAACGCCTCCTCGGGCGGCCAGCCGCCCGCTTCGATGGTCATGTCGATGGCGAGCGCAGTACCGGCCGCGGCGTCTCGATTATCCATCTTTCCGGGCCGCCGGCGGCGTGCTTGGGGCCTTGCGGTCATAAGCCTCGACGATCGCCGCCACCAACGGATGGCGGACCACGTCCTTTTCGTTGAAGCGCACGGTGACGATCCCCTCGATGTCCTTCAGCACCTGCAGGGCCTCGACAAGGCCGGATTTCGTGTTGGGCGGCAGGTCGATCTGGCTGGGGTCGCCGGTGACGATCATGCGTCCGTTCTCGCCGAGGCGGGTCAGGAACATCTTCATCTGCATCGGCGTGGTGTTCTGCGCCTCGTCGAGGATCACCACGGCATTGTTGAGCGTGCGCCCGCGCATGAAGGCGAGCGGGGCAATCTCGATGACGTCGGCGGCGAGCGCGCGCTCGACCTTGTCGGCCGGGATCATGTCGTAGAGCGCGTCATAGAGCGGGCGCAGATAGGGGTCGACCTTCTCGCGCATATCGCCGGGAAGGAAGCCGAGCCGTTCGCCCGCTTCCACCGCCGGCCGCGACAGGACGATGCGTTCCACCATGCCGCGCTCGAGCAGCATGGCGGCGTAGGCAACGGCCAGGAAGGTCTTGCCTGTGCCGGCCGGGCCGATGCCGAAAACGAGTTCCGCGCGCTCCAGGGCGCGCATATAGGCGTCCTGGTTGGCCGAGCGGGCATAGACGGTGCGCTTGCGCGTGGAAATCTGCGCGGCGGCAAGCTTGCCCTTCGATTCCAGGGTGGGCAGGCTCAACTGGTCGTCCGCCGCCTGCGCAAGACGCACCGCGCCGTCGACTTCGGAGGCGGACAGCTCCGTGCCGCCCTGCACCAGCCCGTAGAGATAGTCGAGGGCGCGGCGGGCCTGCTCGGCCGCCGTCGTCTCGCCCTTGATGGAAAGCTGATTGCCCTTCGAGTTGATGTCGACGCCGAGCTTCTGCTCGATACGCGCCAGATTCTCGTCAAACGGACCGTAAAGCGCCCCGGCGAGTTTGTTGTTGTCGAAGGTCAGCACGATGTGTGCCATGTCCGAGGCCCCGGAGGGCGCATTCCGCAGCTCCATGCCCGCGTTCAAACGTACACCCCCTTTGTGGCCTCGGCACGTTCCGGCGCGCCGATCTCACCAACAGGATCGGCAAACAGGCTGTTGGGTCCGGCCCGCGCGATCCGCACCTTCACAATGTCGCCGATTCTGCCCGCCGCGTCATCAACAATCACCGGCTGCAGCCAGGGCGAACGGCCGACGAGCTGGCCGGCCTCGCGGCCGGGCTTCTCCAGAAGCAGGTCGATCTCGGTGCCGACGAGGCTTCGGGCGAAATCGCGCTGCTGTTCGGTGAGAAGCGCCTGCAGGCGCTGCAGGCGCTCGCCCTTCACGGCTTCGGGCACGTGATCGGCCATATCGGCGCCGGGCGTGCCCGGCCGCGGCGAATACTTGAAGGAGAAGGCCTGCGCATAGCCGACCGCGCGCACGAGGCGCATGGTCTCCGCAAAATCCTCCTCCGTCTCTCCGGGGAAGCCGACGATGAAGTCGCCCGACATGGCGATGTCCGGGCGGGCGGCGCGGATGCGCTCGATGAGGCGCAGATACTCCTCCGCCGTATGCCGGCGGTTCATGGCCTTCAGGATTCGGTCGGAGCCGGCCTGCACCGGCAGGTGCAGATAGGGCATCAGCTTGTCGAGGTCGCGATGGGCGGCGATCAGCGCGTCATCCATGTCGCGCGGGTGGCTCGTGGTGTAGCGCAGCCGGTCGATGCCGGGAATTTCGGCCAGCCGGAACAGCAGCTCGCCGAGCCCCCATTCGCGCCCGTCCACACCCTCGCCGTGCCAGGCGTTCACGTTCTGGCCGAGCAGCGTCACCTCGCGCACGCCGGATGCGGCCAGGCGCTCCGCCTCGGCCACGATCTGCGACACCGGGCGAGATACCTCCGCGCCGCGCGTATAGGGCACAACGCAGAAGGTGCAGAACTTGTCGCAGCCTTCCTGTACGGTGAGGAAGGCGGTGACGCCCCGGCTCCTCACTATCCGGCCTTCCGGGTGCGGCAGATGCGCGAACTTGTCCTCGATGGCGTATTCGGTCTCGACAATCTTCTCGCCGCCCCTGGCGCGCTTCACCACGGCGGGAAGGCGATGATAGGTCTGCGGCCCGATGACGAGATCGACCGCCGGCGCGCGGCGCAGGATCTCGCGCCCCTCGGCCTGGGCGACACAGCCCGACACGCCGATCAGCGTCTCGCGCCCGTCTTTGGCGCGCTCTTCCTTCAACTGGCGAATGCGCCCGAGCTCCGAATAAACCTTCTCGGCCGCTTTCTCGCGAATGTGGCAGGTGTTGAGAAGTACGAGGTCGGCATCCTCGATGACATCCGTTGCGCAGTAGCCGTCCGCCGCCAGCGCGTCGGTCATGCGCTGGGAATCGTATACGTTCATCTGGCAGCCATAGGTCTTCACGAAGACCTTCTTGGTAGCGGTGTCGACCGTGCCCGTCCCGGGCGTTTCCTTGCCGCTCATAATCTCCGGCGCCGTGTTCTGTTCCATGCCGGTTTCCTAACGTTTTTGCGGGTCAAAAAACAGCTGGTTTTTGCCCTTCGTCCGATTCAGTTTCCGCCTCCCGCCGGCGAAGCGCGCCGACCAGCATGGCGCGCACCGCCTTCTCTGCCCTGCGCGCGACCGTCTTGCGGTCCGATCCCGCAGAGAAGGGAATGGGTTCGCCGAAGCACACCTCGACGTCCACCGTGCCCGCGGCAAGCAGGATCTTGAGGTGCGGCAGCAACGCCATATCGCCGATCCAGGCGATATCGGCACGCTCGCGCAGGTCGAGCAGGAGACCATTGCGGCGCATATAGGCTATGGCGACGGGCTGCACCAGCACCCGTTCGGACCGAAGTGCGGCGAGCGCCGCCTGCGCGGCGCCGAAGAGACTGGTCTTGAAGGGCAGCACGCGGTTGCCGTCGCCGGTCGTGCCCTCGGCGAACAGGACCATCGGATCGCCGTCGGCGAGCCGCGCGGCGATCTCGCGCACCTGGCCGGGCGAAGCGCGCCTGCGCTCGCGCTCCACGAAGACCGAACGCTGCAGCCGTGCGAACGTCCCCATCACCGGCCAGTCCCGCACCTCCGCCTTGGCGACGAAATGGACGCCGTCGAGCGCCCCGAGAACCAGAATGTCGGTCCAGGACACGTGGTTCGCCACGATCAGCAGCGGCCGCTCCGGCATTACCCCGCCTCGCACATGAACGCGTATGCCCAGAAGCCTCAACGTCAGCCGGTGCCACAGCCGCGGGGCGATGCGATCACTCCACCAGCCGGTGCGCAACGCAATCTCCTGTATCAGCATCAGGGGCAACGTGTAGACGGCAACGAGCAGAAGTATCGCCGGATACTTCACAAAGCGGAGGAATTTTCCAATGGACACGGGTATTCCTACCGCAAATCGCGGCGCATCACCAGCGCTGCCGTCCGGCCCGAGGCCTTGTGCTCGTAGTACTCCGGACGACGGCCCACCTCGCGGAAGCCGAGCCGGCGGTAAAGGGCGATCGCCGGGTGGTTGGTCTCGTCCACCTCGAGGAACAGCGCCTCGGCGCGTTCGGCATGAAGATGGCGCAGGACCGCATCCATCAGCATGTAGCCGAGTCCACGGCGACGATAGGCGTGGCCGACAGCCAGCGTGAGAATCTCGGCTTCGCCCGCAGCCATGCGCGCCAGGACAAAACCGCAGGGTTTCGTGCCGGGGGCGCCCTCCTCCACCGCGGCAAAGCCGAAGACCGCCCCCTCCCCGAGAAGGGCGGTGAATTCATCTTCCGTCCAGGGGCGGGTGAAATCCTCCATGTGCAGCGCCGCAAGCGCTTCGCTGTCGGCGCTTTCCAGCGCGCGCACCGTGTAGCTCCGGCGGCGGAAGGGGAAAAACGACGCGGCCATCAGCGTTCTTTCAGGGGCAGGGCATAGGCTGTCTGCGGCCTGGCGTCGGGCGCGCGCAGATAAAGGGGCCTCGGACTTTCACCCGCCGGTCGACCGGCGGCGATCCGGGCATAGACGCCGATATCCGCCGTCGCGCGCTGCGGACCCAGGTCGACATCGCCCGCGGCGGCTTCGGCCACGAGGGGCGCCGCATTGCCGGCCAGAACGGGCCGAGCAGCACGCGCGCTCTCCGCCAGCCGGTCCAGAGAGGCAAGCGCAGGCGCTTGGGTGCAAGCGCCGGTGGCGTCGTAAAGTGCGGCGGCGAGGCTGTCGGGCCGGTTGCCTACCACGACCAGGACGGGGCGGCCTGGAAAGGAGTCCTGCGCCTCGACCGCGAGCGCCTCGAGCGTGGTCACGCCGATGGCGGGTATCTTCAGCGCCAATGCAAGCCCGCGTGCCGCCGCCACGCCCACGCGCACGCCGGTGAAGGAGCCGGGGCCGACCGACACCGCGACCGCGTCCACCGCGTCGTAGGCGGTGTCCGCCGCCTGCAGCGCCTCCCCGATGACGCGCATGACGTGCTCGGCGTGGCCTTTGCCCAGGTCGATGACGGCGCGCCCGGCTTCCGCTCGGGCGTCGCTATCGTAAACACAGGCCGCGCAGAGCGAGGCAGCGGTATCGATGGCCAGGATTTTCATGGGACAGCCGTATTAAAGCAGAAGCGCTATCTCGGACAAGCATAACTCTACCTGGCCCGGTCCCGCTCCTTCTTCTCCAGCCGGCGTGCATGCAGCACCGGCTCGGTGTAGCCGTTCGGCTGCTCGCGGCCCTTGAAGACGAGGTCGCAAGCCGCCTGGAAGGCGATGGAGGCGTCGAAATCCGGCGCCATGGGCGTGTAGTTGGGGTCGCCGGCGTTCTGCCGGTCGACGACTTCGGCCATGCGCTTCATCGTGTTCATCACCTGCTCAGGGGTCACCACGCCGTGGTGCAGCCAGTTGGCGATGTGCTGGGAGGAGATGCGCAGGGTAGCGCGGTCCTCCATCAGGCCGACATCATTGATGTCCGGCACCTTGGAGCAGCCGATCCCCTGGTCGATCCAGCGCACCACATAACCGAGGATTCCCTGCGCGTTGTTGTCGAGCTCCTGCTTGATCTCGTCCGCGGCCCAGTTCGGCCGTGTGGCGACCGGCACGGACAGGAGGTCGGAAAGGCTGGCACGCGGGCGGCCCTTCAGCTTTTCCTGAACGGCCTTCACGTCCACCTTGTGATAGTGCGTGGCGTGCAGCGTGGCCGCCGTGGGCGAGGGCACCCAGGCGGTGTTGGCGCCGGCTTGCGGCTGGCCGATCTTCTGCTCCAGCATGGCCGCCATCCTGTCGGGCATCGCCCACATGCCCTTGCCGATCTGCGCCCGGCCGGAAAGCCCGCATTTTAGCCCGACATCGACGTTCCAGTCCTCATAGGCGGCGATCCAGGCGGAGGACTTCATGTCGTTCTTGCGGATCATCGGCCCGGCCTCCATGGAGGTGTGGATCTCGTCGCCGGTACGGTCGAGGAAGCCCGTGTTGATGAAGACCACGCGTTCGGAGGCGGCGCGGATGCATTCCGCGAGGTTGACGGTGGTGCGCCGCTCCTCGTCCATGAGGCCCATCTTCAGTGTATTGCGCGATAGCCCGAGCGCATCCTCGACGCGGCCGAAGAGGTCGACCGTGAAGGCGACCTCCTCGGGGCCGTGCATCTTCGGCTGGACGATGTAGATCGACCCGGTGCGGCTGTTCAAGTGGCGACCCCCGGAGCCGATGTCGTGCAGCGCGATCATGGCGGTGAACATGGCGTCCACGATGCCCTCCGGCGCCTCGTTGCCGTCGCGGTCGAGGATCGCCGGGCTGGTCATCAGGTGGCCGACATTGCGCACCAGCATGAGCGCACGGCCCTTGAGCATGCGTTCGCCACCGTCCGGCGCGCGGTAGGACAGATCAGGGTTGAGCCGGCGGGTGAAGATCTCGTCTCCCTTGCGCACCTCGGCTGCCAGATCGCCCTTCATCAGGCCCAGCCAGTTGCGGTAGGCCAGCACCTTGTCTTCCGCATCGACGGCGGCGATGGAATCCTCGCAATCCATGATGGTCGTCAGCGCCGATTCCAGGGCCACGTCGGCGATGCCGGCACTGTCGGTCCGGCCGATGGGGTGGTCACGGTCGACGACGACGCGCGCATGCAGACCGTTGCGCCGAAGAACGATCCCGGACGGCGCCTCGCGCTCGCCTTCGTAGCCGGCGAACCGGGCCGGCTCTTGCAAGCCGGCACGCCCCGTCGCGGTCTTCACGACCAGCTTTCCGTCCTCGACGGCAAGGCCGATCGCATCCGCCCAGCGTGCGCCTTCAAGCGGTGCGCATTCGTCGAGGAAGGCGCGTGCCCAGGCGACCACCTTCTCGCCGCGCTTCGGGTTGTACCCCCTGCCCCGTTCCGCCCCGTCGCTTTCGGCAATGACGTCCGTGCCGTAGAGCGCATCGTAGAGCGAGCCCCAGCGGGCGTTCGCCGCATTCAGCGCATAGCGCGCGTTTATCAACGGCACGACGAGCTGGGGGCCGGCGACCTCGGCGATCTCCGGATCGACATTCTCCGTCGTGACGCTGAAACCCGGGCCTTCCGGCAGCAGGTAGCCGATCTCGCGCAGGAAGGCTTCGTGGGACGCCGCATCGGCGGGCAGGCCGTTTTCACGGTACCAGGCATCGAGCGTCGCCTGCAGTTGGTCACGCCTTTCAAGCAACGCGCGGTTTTCCGGCGTGAGCGCGTCAACGATCGCGGCGAGGCTTTTCCAGAAGCCGTCCGCTTCGACGCCCGTGCCAGGCAAGGCCTCCTTCATGGCAAAATCGTAGAGCTCTCGGGCAATCTTCAGCCCGTGAATCTCGACGCGATCACTCATCAGTACATCTCCACTCGATTCACTTGGGCGCGGTTTGATCACGCCGGCGACGTGCGGTCAATCGCCGCAGGCGGTGCGCGGGCGCCCTGTCGCGACAGCTTCGATCGTGGCCCCGAGAAAAAGGCGCCGGCCCTCCGCCTCGACCGCCTGCACCCGGCGTTGCGAATGCAACACCGGTGTTTCGGCGCCGCTTGCCGCCGCGCGGGCGGCAGCCTGCGCGCGCGCCTCTTCTTCGGCGAAGGAGAGGGCGTCCTCTTCCGTCGGGAAGGTGCCCGTCTCCGATCCCACGGAGACGCGGAAAAGCCCTTCCTGCGGCTGCACGACCTCGGCCTCGACCGTAACCCGCACCTGGCCGGCCACCGCGCCGATGGCGCTGGCGACGTCCAGATGGCGAGGCAGGATGCATTCCGTTCCAAGGTGCTTCCCCAGCGCGGCATAATGCAGCGGCGCCGAGGCCCCGAGCCCGATCACCGGCCTGTCCAACGTCAGCGAAAGGCGCGCCACGCCCTCCCGTTTATCGAGCGCCCTGACGACCAGGGGATGCGCCACCGAAACCGCGCCCTCCAGGCCGTCCTCCACGAAGGCTGTCTCCAGCACCGCCTCCACCGAACGGCGCTCGAGCAGACGCAGGACGCGCGCACAAAGAGCATCGGCATCGCTTTCCAACGCACGCCCGCGCCCATCCGGCCGCCGCGCAAAAAGGGCCGCGCCGACGCGCGCGGCCGCAATTTCCCAGCCCTCCTGCCCTCCCGTCACATGGGCGGCATCCGACGGCGTAAAGCCGGATGTCTGAACCAATCCGCGGGCGACGAGCCGCTCCAGAACGGCCAATTCCGTGCCCCCTCCCAGAACGGTGTCGAGCGGCAGCGGCGCCGGGCCCAGGCGGGCATAAAGCCGCGCTTCGCTGGCACTCAAACCCGCCGCGTAACGCTCCGGCAATCCGGTCGAGAAGGCGAACCGGCCGTCGAGGCGCGCCGGCTGCCCGCGCCGGAGCTGGCGCTCCAGTTGCGGCAACACGGCGCCGGGAAAGAGCGTCTCCGCCAGCGACAAGGGCACGAGGCGGCGCGGGCCGAGGCGCAGGACGGGATCCAGCGTGCCGTTTTCCAGCGAAACCTCCGAATCGCCGCCCAGGCCGAAGGTGCGCATGGCCACCGCCTCCACCATGGTGCGGTAACCGCCCACCATGGCGCCTTGCGGGTCGAGGCGCGGCCGCCCCTTAAAGAGCAGCGCCACGTCCGTCGTTGTGCCGCCGATATCGGCCACGACCGCCTCATCGATTCCGGTCAGGTGGTGTGCGCCGACGAGACTTGCCGCCGGACCGGACAGGATGGTCTCGATGGGCCGGACACGGGCGAGATCGGCCGAAACCAGCGCCCCGTCTCCGCGTACGACCATCAGCGGCGCGGTGATGCCGCGCGTCTCCAGAAAGCCGCCCGCCGAGGCGATCAGGCGATCGATGAGCGCGATCAGGCGGGCATTCAAAAGCGTCGTGAGGGCACGGCGCGGCCCGCCGAGCCGGACCGACAACTCGTGGCTGGCGGTCACCGGCAGGCCGGTCCGCGCGCGGATGGTCGTGGCGACGGCCTGTTCGTGCGCCGGATCGCGCACGGCGAAGTAGGCGCAGATCGCGAAGGCGGTGACGGCCGGCGCGACCTTCTCCAGCCACGGTGCCAGCGGCGCGGTGTCGAGCGGGCGCTCGTTGCCCAGACCGTCATGCCCGCCGGCAAGGAAGAGCACGGGGTCCCGCCCGAGCGCCTGACGCAGTCCGTCGCGTGCCAGATCGGCCTCCTCGAAACCGATCATCACCAGCCCCACGCGCCCGCCCTGGCCTTCTACCAGCGCATTGGTGGCCAGCGTGGTCGACATGGAGACGAGGCCGATCCCGCGCCCCCCGGTTCCGGGGGCCAGCACCTTGTCCACCGCTCTGGCAATCCCCACGGCAAGGTCGTGCCGCGTGGTCAGCGCCTTGGCCTTGGCCATCACACCCGCGGCCTCGTCGTAAAGAACCGCGTCGGTGTAGGTACCGCCCGTGTCGATGCCGAGGAGAAGCGGCGCGTTTGCGGTGTCGGGGTGCTGCATTCCTGTCGTGGCCGGGCCTGTTGCGTCAGCCGGGCTGTAGCCCAGACCGGAGTGCCGGGGAAGCCCGCAAATGGAGAAGG
>NZ_JAXQNM010000042.1:276205-285856 GCF_034427935.1 Chelativorans sp. M5D2P16
CGCCCCGGCGCGAACCGGGGCGGCCTTCCGCTGTCAGCCCTGGGAGGATAGGGGCTTCAGCGCACCAGAAACATCGGTGACTACTCGCGATCCGTTCTCGGCGGATCGTCTTGCACCTAACCATCGAGAGGATTCCCGGTTCCGCTATTTTTTCGCGGAAGAAAAATTGCAGCGCGGGAGCCTGCCAGGCCGGCAAGGAATAGGCCGGCTACCGTGAGCCGGGCGGCAAAGATGCGGGGCAGGTCACGAAACCATTGTTGCCGAAAGCACGCGAGGCAAGTCCGTTCTCGTGCAGTTCCCAGACGGGGCGGCCTGATGGAACCTATGCGGTTCGCTGGGGTTATGGTGCACGGTAGAATGGGAGAGCCCCATGCATTCCATCATATATCTTATCGGCCTCATCGTGGTGATCCTCGCGATCCTGTCCTTTCTCGGATTGGCGTAGGGAGCGTTCAGATGGCGAGCAGTTCGCAAGACCAGCGGCAAAACCGCAGCGCAGGCTCCGGCACGGCGGAGACGGTGCGAGATTCGGCCGCCGAAATGGGAACGGATATGAAACAGGAAGCGCTCGACCGGGTCGACAAGGCGAAACGGCAAGCCTCCGACAGCCTGCACGGTTTTGCCGAGGCCATCCGCCGTGCCGGTGCGGAACTGGCGGAACAGGACCAGGGCCCGGCCGCGCAGCTTCTGGGCCACGCGGCGGGCGGGCTGGAGCAGTTCTCCAGCGCCCTCGGGCGAAAGCAGTTCGACGAGATGATCCGCGACGTGCGGCGTTTCGGGCGCGACCATCCCGGGGCATTCCTCGCGGGCTCGGTCCTGGTCGGCATGGCGCTCGGGCGGATCGCGCAGGGCAGCGTGTCGGACACGACGCAGTCTGCCGTGACCAGCGGAGACGACCCGCGCGACAGCACTGCCAACCACCTCGGAGGAGGTCGCCATGAATCTTAAGGCCGAAGCACGCGGGATCACCACATTGATCTCCGACTTTGCTGATCAGGCTGCCACGCTCGTGCGTACGGAGTTCCGTCTGCTGCGTACGGAGATGTCGGAGAAGATCGACCAGGTGCGCAACGGGGCGATCGAGGTCCTCGCGGGAGGCGTCTGCCTGCTGGCGGCGCTCCTGGTCCTGCTGCAGGCGCTGGTTGTGGGGCTGGCCGAGCTCGGCCTTGGAGCCGGGTGGGCTTCCCTCCTCGTGGGCGTGGTCGTCGCCGCCCTGGGCGCGTTCCTGGTGCGGCGTGGCACGTCCAACATGGCGACGGCAAATCTGATGCCCGACCGCACTCAGGAGCAGGTTGCCGAAGATGCGCGGACAATGAAGGAACACATACGATGACACCGAGATCGGCGGCCGAACTGGAACGCGAGGCGGAGGCGGCCCGCGATCGAATGATCGACACCGCGCATAAGATCCAGGACAGACTGACACCTGGCCGGATCATCGACGAGGTCGGTTCCTATTTCAGGGATTCGGACGGGGCCATCGCGGTTCACAATCTGAAGAACCAGATCCGCGACAATCCCCTTCCGCTTGCACTGATCGGCACCGGGGTTGCCTGGCTCCTCATGGGAAGCGGGGCGGGCACCGCCCAGGCGCGGCAGGAGTACGCCGCAGAGCCGGACGCTTCGGATACGGACGCGGTATGGCAGGAGACCCATGGCTTGCCGCGAACGGGCGTGGCACCCGTTCCGAAAAGCGGGCAGGGGCAGCCATCGGTGAAAGACAGAGCCGGTGGCGCGATGCATGCCGCTTCCCGAGCCGCGGGATCGGTGGGGGAGAAGTTCGGCTCCGCCTACGCGTCCGCCACGGAAAGCGCCTCCGGGGCAACCCACTCCATGGCCGAGGGCGGGCAGCATATCGGGCAACGGGCGCGCGGCGCCGGCCGCTCGGCGGTGGACGCAGGCACGCGCGCACAGAGGGCGATCAGCCACACGCTTCGCCAGGAGCCGATTATCATAGGCGCAGTGGGGATCGCACTTGGCGCAGCCATAGGCGCCTTCATGCCGCGGACGCGGGCGGAAGAGGAATATCTGCAGCCCTACGAGGACAGCGTGCGCGATCGCATGCAGGAGACGGCCAGACATGGCCTCGACAGCGCCAAGGACGTCGCCTCAAAGGCCTATGGCGCAGGCAAGCAAGAGGCGGAACGCCAGAAGGCTGGGGGCCAGGATACGGGTACCGCGAGTCAACAGGCGACCGGCAGACCCAGCAAGGCTGCCGGCAGCACAAGCCGCCGCAGCACCGAGGGAAGCACTAGCAAAAACTCGCGCTAGCGCAGCTGCCCAACTTTCCCGTCAGAAAGCTCGTGCGCCCCGGTGACCCTCTCGGAAGGAAGAACCGCGCAGAGAGGTGGAGGCGCCGACGCGGCTGAGGGCAGTCCTTGCCTGTGTAGGCAGTCGCGCAGCGGCACGTGAGCGACCCGAGACATGGGTGAAGTTGCACGGACATGGGCAACACTTTCGGCTTTGCCGGCGGTGTTGATGCCGTGCAGAGAGCGTTTGGTGATGGGTGAACGTCTTTGTTCGCGGCGCGGCTTCTGGACGGGGCGCTAATGAGCGATGTGCGCCGTGCGTCCGAGAACTGGCATAGATTCAAGATTGATGCAGCGGAACGGTTCGGTTATGTAGACCGGGCGGGCCGCTACTGCCCCCGCACCCGTACGTAGCTCAGCTGGATAGAGCGCTGCCCTCCGAAGGCTGATGTCAAGGGGCTACGTGACAACGAGGAGACGAAAAGAAGCAGTAAGAACAAGGATTTGCGAGGCCCTCGTTCTTGTCTTTCAACTCGCGAAAGTTCACGTAAGCACTGCGTAAGCAGTTGCGACACGGTGAGCACCCATAGCTCAGCTGGATAGAGCGTCGCCCTCCGAAGGCGAAGGTCTCAGGTTCGAATCCTGATGGGTGCGCCACATTCCCCCACGAAATTTCCTGAATTTCCAAGAGCTTTTGTTGGTTTCGCTTAGGTCGCGAATTGATCGTATCTGCATCAAGCCTGCCCTCAGCGTTCCGACTTGGAAATTCCCGGCAAGCGCACGATTTCATCGGCGAGATAGTCGATGAGCAGACGAACACGTGCGATGTTCGCGCGTTCGGGAACGATGAGCATGTTCAGCGGAACCGACGGAAGCGAATAGTCCGGCAGGAGTATCTCAAGGCGCCCGTCCGCCAGAAGGTCGTCAACCAGCCAGTGATGGACCGGCGCGATTCCACGTCCCGCGGCAAGGGCCAGGCGTGCGGCAAGCCCGTGATCGGTCTGAAAGCGTCCTTCGAATGGAATGGTTCGGACTTCGTCTGACCCACGCAGAGTCAGACTGTCGCTTCCTGCGATATTGGTCATCCGAATGCCCTCGTGAGCCTGCAGGTCCTGTACGCTGGCCGGTCTACCTCGGGCGGATAGATAGCTTGGCGCGGCCGCCAAGAAACGCGGGGACTGTCCGAGTGTCTTAAGCTTCATGGAGCTATCGGTGAGAGGACCTAGGCGGATTGCGATATCCACGCCTTCCCTGACGAGGTCGATGCGTTCATCTGTAAGGCTCAGGTCGACCCCGATTTCGGGATAGCGATCCTGAAAATCGAAAATCAGCCGGTTGATGTGCAAGATCCCCAAGGCCGCAGTGCAGGAAACCCGAACCATGCCGGCAGCTGCGCTGCTGGTGCCGCGTGCTTCGTCTCCCGCCTGTTCGACCAAGCGCAATATTTGCACGCAATTGATGTAATAGCGGCGGCCTTCATCGGTCAGAGTGACGCGGCGAGTGGTTCTGGCGAGCAAGGGCGCGCCGACGGCCTCTTCCAATTCCCGTACATGCCGGGAGACTGTCGATTGGCCTATGCCGAATTCACGCGCGACGGCCGATAGGCTGCAACGCTCAGCGACGCGAACAAAGCTGAGCATGCGTTCGAGCGTGACGTCCGATTTATCCATTTTTCGGCATATAAATATTCATAAACCCCCAACTAACGGATCAATGACGGTTTGGCTACCTTGGATACGCATTCAATTATCCGAAACAGGACCAACCATGGAAAAGTCGATCCCCGATCGTATGCTCGCTGCCGCAATCGACCGCTTCGGCGGCGTCGAAGAGTTCAAAGTCCAGTCGCTACGCGTCCCCGAAATCGATCGAGACGAGGTTCTCATCCGCGTTGAGGCGGTTGGCGTAGGCGTGTGGGACCAATGGGAACGCGAAGGAGTCTTCTTCGATCTCTTCCGCGAGCGACATGGCTTCGAGCCTCAGTTTCCCTACATCATCGGTTTCGACGGCGCTGGCACCGTTGCCGCCGTGGGAGAGGCCGTCCAGCGCTTCAAGGTCGGCGATCGCGTATACGCCGACCGACACATCAACCCCAAAGGCGGTTTCTATGCCGAATATGTCGCTGTCAAAGCTGATTTCGCCTCACATATACCAGGCAACCTGACCGTTGAGCAGGCGGGCGCCATGCCGGTTGACGCGATCACTGCGCTTCTGGGTCTCGACGACGTACTTGGACTGGAGAAAGGTGAGACGCTCATGATTTTCGGTGCCGGGGGCGGTCTCGGGCATTTGGCCGTGCAGTTGGCGAAGCGAATGGGCGTCCGTGTCTTTGCAGTTGCCTCTGGCACAGATGGTGTCGCCTTGGCGCGCCGGAGTGGAGCCGATTTTGCGGTAGACGGGCGCAAGGAGGACGTGCTCGCAGCGGCCCGGGCATTCGAACCGGCGGGATTGGATGCTGCACTGCTCACCGCGGGAGGGGAAGCGGCACAACACGCGCTTCAAATCCTGCGACCGGGCGGCCGTGTTGCCTATCCCCGTGGTGTATCGCCTACGCCGGAAGCGCAATTAAATTTTACAGTCGAGGAGTACGCGGGCGACGAAGCTAGACGCGAAATACTCGACAAACTCGATCACTTGATCACCTCCAACTCGTTCGAGGTACATGTGGCACAGAGCTTCACGCTCGATCAGGCTGCGGACGCTCATCATGCCTTAGGCGAGCACTATCTCGGCAAGCTAGCCCTGCGGCCGACCGAACGATGAAGGGTGCAGAGCCGATGACAACATCGACCGCGCCTTTCCGCGCAGCTTTTCGGTCTTTATGGTGACGCGTGTCTTGCCGGCAATGATGTCCTTCATCAGATTGTTCATGTCCGGCTTGGTAATGTCCCGCACACGTCGTGTCCCGAGAAGGGGAATGATGTGCCTGCGGATACGGCCGACATCGGTGGCGATGGTGGTGTCCTTCTTCGGTCTGCCGCCTTTGCCAAGGATGAGGCCAGCCTCCATGTCGGCGATGTACTGCTCGCAGAGCTGCTTGATGGTCAGCGCCTTGCGGTCTTCCTCTCGCTCTTCAGCAGGATCGCCGCCATGGGCGACCTGTCCGAGCAGGGCTTTGGCTTCGCGGCGCGCAGTCTCCGGGGTCCAGACACCATGAAGGCCGATCGTGTAGCGAAGCGAAGCAAATGTTGGAGACTGACACGCTGTCGGTCGACGAGGTCGGCGCTTCGGTCGGATATGATGACTCGACCTCTTTTCGGAGGGTCTTCAAGCGTGGCGTGGGATTGTCGCCGTCGGCCTACAGGAAGAAGTTCCAGCGTATCTCGCAGATAGCCAGACCGCTTGAGGCCCATTGATTTCGCTGTGCCACGCAGCGAATTGCGCCTCGCCCTCTATTCACGTGCACGGTCGCGATTTCGGGGCAGTTTGTTGCCTGTCCGGTTCTGGCCGAAGAAACTGAATAAGCCGCCGTCCGGCTGACGACCTCATCATGGACGTTTCGCCGCCCACTGCCGCTGCCCGAAACCTGACGTCCATGTGCAACTGATCCTCAGCGTAAAGGGAGTCGCAAGTCGGCTGCAAGGATTGGTGCGGCATAGAAGGCTGCCTTCGACACTTTGGTTGCGGTCTACAGGCCGGGATCACTCAGTCTCCTAGTCTAGTCGGTATTCAATACCACAGGCTGCGCGCGGCGGCGCTCGACCTTGGCCAGCAGCACCAGGCTTGCCGTTAAAAGCAATGCCCCGTTGAACGGATGGAATGAGAGCGGCAATGTCTCCGAGCCCGCCGCCAGCACCACCTGGACCAGATAGAGCAGGAAAACGAGGCCAGCCCACCAGCCAAAGCCCCGCAGTCGGGAAACCAACAGGGCGCTGCCAACAAGGGCGAGAGCCGGAATCGCAAGAAGGACGCCTATTGCCGCATGCACTCCCCAAAGCTCACCGTCCTGGAAAAGGGCGGTGCCGGCGCTCAGGAATTGGGCGAGAAGTCCGACAGGCAGCAGCCTTGCCGACCAGGTGAACCAGCCGGGGGTGCCGCGTTCGAGGTCGACGAAAGTGTCGTGCATCTTGTTTGCCATGGTCAGGCCACCTTTGCTTCGGCTGTGGGGGTTGACGCGATCCAGGCCGCCAGCCGGTCGGCATAGCCCTCTGCCGCGGCCTTGAGCGCCTCGGGCGGCAGTTTGTCGGCTTCATAGATGACGAAGGGTGGCGACCATTCGAGGCCGCAGCGATTGGCAGTGGCCCGAAGTGGCGCAAACAATGCCTCGATCTTGAACATGTTGCGCCCGCCGGCCCGATAGGTTTCCGGCACATTGCCGGCGGTCGCCGCCACCATCAGTTCGGTCCCTTCCAGCACGCGGCCTTCCGTTTCATAGTTGATATAGAACATGCGCGTGAGTACCGCGTCCTGCCACGCTTTCAGCAAGGGTGGCGTCGAATACCACTGCACGGGGAACTGGAGCACGATTCGCCCGGCGGCGAGCAGGCGTGCCGCCTCGCTTTCACCGTCGCGGAACATGTCGATGCCACCGGGATAGGCAGATTGCATATCGACGACTTCGATATCTGGTAGCCTTGCCGCCGCCGCCGCGGCCAGCGCGGCATTGGCGTTCGACCGTGAGAGGTCGGGATGAAACAGGAGGATGAGGGTCTTGGTCATGATCGCCTCTCTCTGGGTTGTGATGGAGAGACGATGCCGCCGATTGAAAAATTACTCCAATCGATTTTCAATCTAATCTATTATCCGACGTATGAATTTGAGATCGCTCGACCTCAACCTCCTCGTCGTGCTCGACGCGCTTCTGGACGAGGCCCATGTCAGCCGCGCAGCCGACCGGGTCGGCCTGTCCCAGCCGGCAGCATCGGCCGCGCTGCAACGCTGTCGCCATCTCTTTCGCGACGAGCTTCTGGAACGCGGTCGCGGAACTATGCGCCTGACCCCGAAGGCCGAGGCGCTGCGTGCGCCGCTGAAATCGCTGTTGGCGGGTGTCGTGGATCTGGTCGATCCGCCGAAAGTGCCGCTCAGCGAGATACGCCAGACCCTTCGGGTCACCATGGCGGACTATCCGGCGCTGCTCGTCATCGCGCCCATACAGCAGGAACTTCAGCATTCCGCGCCCGGCGTAGACCTTGTGATCCAGCCATGGCACGGCGCTGATGCCGCCCGTTTTCGATTGATGGAAGGAACGGCTGACCTGGCCATTTCCGTTTTCCCGCCAGCGGAGGACGAACTTCACCGGGAGGAACTGCTCGTTGAGCACTATGTGGTCGCCATGCGTGAGGGTCATCCCGCAGCCAGCAACTTCAATCTCGACACCTGGCTGCGTTATCCGCACATCCTCGTCTCTGGCCGGGGCGATACGCGAACCCCGCTCGACGCGGAGCTCGCCGGCCGCGGGCTCGCCCGGCGCGTCGGTCTCGTCGTGCCCAATTTCCAGATTGTCCCGTCGCTCCTTCAGGGCTCCGATATGATCGCCATGCTGCCTTCACGCGTTGTGGCTGCCGAAGGCAAACTTATCTCTTTCCTGCCGCCGATCCCGATCTCCGGTTTCCCCCTCCATCTCGCCTGGCACCACCGCCGGGCCACGGACACAGCGCTCCGACACGTTGCCGGAATAGTCGCATCGCTGCTGCGGGAGAGATGACAGCATCTCTCCTGGTCGATAGCAGACATTCGAATAGCGAGCGCCGCCGGCCAAAGCAGAATTTTCCGACAGGAAGAAAAGCGGACAAGACTAATGGAGCGGTTTGAGCCTGGAGGCGGATTCCTATAGAGGCGTTGTCCAATAAAGACCCGACCAGCGATGGCGATCAAGAAGCGCATCAAAACCTAAGCAAGCTCACGCGCGAACTTCTCGCCGAAGGCGAAAGCGTGCGGTCGGATTTCAAGCGTCTGCCAGACGGCATCAGTGCAGATGACCTCGTTGCCTTCGCCAACTCGGAGGCCGGTGGGCAAATACTAGCAGGCGTCGACGAGCAGGTGGTCGACAAGGCCCAAATCGGCGTCGTGCGTGGCTGCGATGTCAGCGATGCCACCGTCCTTCAGATCCTGAACAAAGCAGTCAGCTGCATCCCGCCGGTCTCGATCGATGTCTATATCGAAAACCTGGACGACAAGCCCATCCTTAGGGTGGAAGTTCCACCGAGCCTGACCAAGCCGTATTGTACGCCAAGACGAAGAACTTTTTGCGCACGTCGTCGCCGGCGGTAAACTTACAGTCAAAAGCAAGCAGCCTGAAGATAGCGACATCACAGACGAGGATGCCAAGCTGCTATTAGAGATTGCCGTCAGCCATGTGCATGACACCGAGCGCGACAAGAAATACCAGATTGTCGTCAAAGCCCCAAGGATTGCAGTGATGACGAACTTGATCAGTTCGCGGCCAAGGTGGCCGATGGCGGTGAAGTGGCCGACGGAATTCGCGATCGCACCAAACGCGTCTTCCGGCTCGGATTCGTTGTCCATGACGATGCCATCGTAGGGACTGGGGCATTGAAGAAACCAGCAGCAGGCTATCGAGCCAAGGTCTTCAAGAAGGCAGCAGCCAGCTAGTTCGCGTGGACAAACCTGATCCACTGTCTGATCGTAGCAATCTGAACGAACCCAAGGAAGCTTGCGGCCAGCTTGTCGTATCGTGTGGCGATGCGGCGTGAGTGCTTGAGGCGATTGAAGAAGCGCTCGATGCGGTTGCGCAGTGCGTATTTGGTTTTGTCGACCGGGCGCTGAACTTTGCGGTTCGACTTTGTCGGGATCACCGGGTCTGCGCCGCGCCGCTCAAGGTCGTCGCGAATGGCGTCGCTGTCATACCCCTTGTCGGCCAGCATCGCGGCCGGATCGGGCGCCTCCTCCTGCATCAGATCCTCGTAGGCGGCCATGTCCGAGGCCTGACCGGGCGTTAGGCAGAAGCCGATGGCGAGGCCCTGCGCATCCGTTCGGGTATGAAGCTTGGTCGTGAGCCCACCGCGCGAACGGCCAACAGCATTTCTCTGAATCCCCCTTTTCCGCCAGCTGCGTGCTGGTGCGCCCTCACGATCGTGCTGTCGATCATCTGCATCGCCGTGTCGGCCGCGTCGCTTTCGGCAAGGGCTGCCAGCATCACGTCCCAGACGCCGGCTTCCGTCCAGCGGCGATACTGGCGATGGACTGAGTTCCAGTTGCCGAAATCGGCCGGCAGGTCACGCCAGGGCGAGCCCGTCCGCGTGATCCAGAAGATGCCGTCCAGCACCTTGCGGTGGCCCTGCGGCCGCCGGCCGCCGCGAGAGCGGTTCTCGATCAGGAACGGCGCGAAGAACGCCCATTCCGCATCACTCATCAGTCCTCGAATCAAAGCTGCCCTCCTCAAAGAGCAGCTTTGAATCACGCGTCAGATAAAATGGGAACCGGGTTTGTCCACGCGGCCTAG